>DATMMY010000242.1:0-38667 GCA_035569515.1 Candidatus Solibacter sp.
TAGAAGTAATCGAGGTTGGCCGTGGCGTCGTGCATCATGTTCCCGGCGATGTCGTAGGTGTATCCGCCCTGCAACTGGTTGTTCGCGTTTGCTCCCACACTCAGGTTTTCTGCCGAGCATTTGGTTGGAGTCTTCTGCAGGTTGCCCCAGGCGTCGTAGCTGTAGCTGTTGCCCCAGTACTCAGTATGACCATCGGGAAGGGGCTTGGTGCAATCCGTCCCGGCGTTCTGCGCCGAGATCAGTCGGTTGAGCGGATCGTAGGTGAACGTCTGGTTGCGACTTGTATCGCGGTTATTGGTGATGCCCCAGACGTTTCCGTTGTTACCGCTGGCCAGGTGGAAGTCGTAGTTAATGCTGAAGACCGTCTGACCAGGCGAACTGGCTGTCATGTTCACCGGCTGGAGCCGTTTGTTGTAGCTGAAGCTGCTGGTGATTCCGGTAAAGCTGGCGCTCTGGCCGCTCACAAAGCCTGTTAAACCGTTGTCCGGTCCGTAGGTCGCATTGATGACGTAGTTGATAGCCTGTCCTGAGGCGCCAGCCGAAGGATTGCCGCTGTCCACCGCCTTGAGCATCCTGCCCGCCGAATCCGGGGTGTAGGTGATGGTCGCGTTGCTCGGGTAAGTGACCGTTGCCACCGAACCATCAAGGTTGTAGGTGTAACTCATGTTCTTGGTTACACCGGCAATTATCCGCTGTTCGCTCGCCACTCGACTCAGAGTGTCATAGCTGTAGCTGGCGGAGCCAGCCTGGTCGGTCAGGCTGGTCAGGTGGCCGATGCCGTTTGTGCCTTGGTCGTAGGAGTAGGTCACAGCCGGTGAAGCGAACGGACAGGACTGCGCGCCGTAGGCCTTGGCCGTGATGCGATGGAGAGAATCGTAGCAGTAACTGATGGTCGTTGTCTGGGTTGAGCCGGCAGGCTGATTGGCCACAGGACTGGTCTTGCTCAACAGGTTGCCGTCATCGTCGTACTGGTAGGCGATCAGCCCCGATTCGGGGTTGCGTGCGGTCAGCAGTCGCGAGAGCGAATCATAGGTAAACCTGCGCTCCCGCCAGGGGCTGGCGTTGTCAGAGCTCGGAGGCGCGCTGCATCCGGTCCCCGTGACATTGCCGTGCTGCTCCACACACAGAAGATTGCCCAACGCGTCATAAAAGTACTGGGTCACATAGAAGGCATGATCCAGCGATGGCCCCTGGGGGTTGAATCCGCCAGTGAGCGTCGTCCCCGTGCTCGAAAACGATGGGCTGGAAAAATAACTCGACTGGCCGGTGCTGGAGTTGACTGTTACCGCCGCATTCCCCGAAGTCCCAATCGTCTTGTAGGTTATGGTGATATTCGTTCCCGAGACACTGGCCGTCACCGGCGAATTGGAGACACTCAGGGCGCTGGCCAGGGCCGAAGCTACCTGCCCTGCGGTGCTGTTACTGCTCTGTCCATAATTCACGCTGGCGGTGAACGAGCCAATAGTGGCTGTGACCGTGCCCGCATCATAGACCGTGACCCCAGCGTAAGAATCCGTACCGCCGCTCAGGTTGCCGCTGGCCGGACTCAAGGTGAACGATGGTCTGCCAAAATCCGCGCTATCGTAAGTCGAGCCGGTGGAGAATCCGAAGTTGCCAGCGGCGCCGGCATTGACCGCCGTCAGGGTAATGGTGGCGCCATTGCTGGGAACTGACGCATTGACCAGCCGTCCGGCATCGGCTTGTATGGCATTCACCAGACCGAGTGCCGCGCTGGAGGCCGAGTCCCCGCTATTCCCGCCCCCTCCATAGAAATAATCGTACTCATGGCCATTGACGATGATGTAAACCTTGCCCCAATCGAACAGCGGAGGATTGGGAGTTGTATCACAGATGGTCCCGGGATCACAGGGCGGAGGCGGCCCGCCGGGTATGAACTGATTGGTGCCATTGATGGTGACCGTGGCACTGCCCTTGGTTGCTCCGATCGCGCCCACGCCCGACTTGCTTTGCAGGCTGCCGTTGATGGCCAGCGACCCAGTGGACTGCGACCCCGGGAAGAAATCACCCGGCTCATCCACTTCAATCAATCTTCCCAGGGCATCGTTGATGGTGCGCCTCTGCCTGCCCGCCTGGTCGGTCACCGTGACGGTGTTGTCTGCGTATTGGGTGCAGGTGTTATTGGCCAGGCAGGTGCCGTCGGAAGCCGGGGTAGTCCCGTCCGGTGGGACCACCTGGATGACGCGGCCCAGTGCGTCATACTGATTCTGGGTGATGCCGTAGGTTCCGTCGCTGGTAGAAAAGTACGGATTGGTCACCGTGGTTGCACGGCCCAACGCATCGTAGGTTGTGTCCACCAGGGCGTTACCACCGGGCACCACATGCTTGGCTCGAATGCTGCGGCCCAGGCCATCCGTGTAAGAGAAGGCGTCGTCGGTCAGGCTGGCGGTGATCTTGTGCAGCCGCTCCACCGTAGTGGCATCCGGATAGCTGAACGTGGTCTGGGGATGATTGCCGGCGGGATCTGCCGGAAGGGTGGCCGAGGTCATGCGCGACATGAAGTCGTAAACATAGGTGGAGGTGTGGGCCGCGTCCCCCGGCGTATTGCCGCTGGCCCGCGTGGCGGCATTGGCATTGGTGAAGCTGGTCAGCACTCCGGTATTGAGATCATAGACGCCGCTCACGCAGTGGCTGAGCGCGTCGCAGGTCTGGGTTGAATAGGCCCCCGCGTAGGCTGGGTCGTAGCTATGGGTGGTGGTGTTTCCCAGCGGATCGATGGTTTGATAGGCCTCGCCCGTGTCATACCAGTTGGTATGGCTGCTGATGAAGCTGTTGCTGGTGTTCAGCCACTGCTTGACCGTGGTCAGGTTGCCGCGCACCGGGCCGGGCGTGGGTCCATGCTGCGTACTGATATTGGAGGCCGTCAGGTATTGCGTTTCATCGTAGACATAATCGGTCTGCGCCACGCGATTGCCGTTGCCGTCTTTGATCACCACCGAGGCCGGCAAGTCCAGCAGATGAGCGGTCAAATAGCTGCCGTTCGACTGCCATTGATACGTCGTATCGGTCTCCCGCAGCAGCGCCCCCGGCGCGCCCTGGCCCCAGTCATAGATCTTTTCCGAAACCACGTTGCCGAAGATCGGTGCATTGGCCCCCAGGCCGGTGTCATAACTCCTGGTAATCAGGCTGACCTTGCCGCTGGGATAGACCGTGGTCCTGATGCTGGTGGGTACCACGTTGCTCAACCCATTGGAGTCGCCAGTATCGCTGGGCAGCATGGCGCTGGCATACACCGTGTCCACCTGCTGCAGCAGCCTCCCCGTACTGCTGGAGCCCTGATAGTGCTGGGTCCGGGTCTCGTAGAAGCCGCAGCCATCGGTGCCATCCTGGGCCCGGAACACATGCACCGTGTCATTCCCCAGCGGGTCAGTCACCACGTTGGTCATGCTGCCGTCCGATAGGGCCGCTCCCCAGTTGTAGAGCCAGGTTGAGGAATTTCCCTGGTTGTCGTTCACCGTGCGCGACGCCACCGCCCGGCTCACCCCTGTTATGTCGTTGGCCGTGCAATTGCGCAAGCTCACCTCCGTCCAGGTGTAGCTGATCGAGCCGCCTGTGGGTAACCCTATGGACGTGGCATTGCCATAACTGTCATAGCTGAAGCTCCACTTGCTGCCATCGGCCAGCACCGCCGTAACCAACTGCTGCTGGGGCGGCGGAGTGCCGTTTACCGAGGCGGGGAATTGCACCACTCCGGTCTGGCTGAAGGCCGTCTGCAGCGGGATATTGGCATAGCACAGCTTGATGGCCTGGGTGCTGCCGTCCGGCGCGCTGTAATTCTTCAGGTAGGCAACCGCAATGGCCAGCGAGCTTACGCAGCCGCTGTAGTCCGTGGTCGCCGTCCCGCTATTGAGCGGCAAGCTCTTGCCCAGAGTGTCGATCACCGGGCCAGCGGTACCCCCGGCGCCGCTGAGGGCCCCCAGGGCCATCCAGTTGCCGTTGCGGTCGGTCACCCGCTGCGCATAAGCAAATTGCGAGCAGTATTGGTCGCCCAGAGGAGCATTGTCAATGACCGGCTGAATATTGCCGGGCGCCGGGATCTGATTGCTCGCTGGCCGCCCGCAAATCCCCTCGCTCCCGAAGACCCCAACATACTGGTCTCCCTGGCGGTCGGTGATGGTGACCGTATTGAGCACCCCGTTGCTGTCCGGATTGCTTAACTCCACATGGAAGCCCGACGTGTCCACGCTTTCAAACCTGGTAATGTCGCCATTCGCGTTCGCGCTCCCCGGAACGTCCCACAACTGGTGGGTGGCGCCATCGGGACTGGTGAGCGAATAGCCCAGGCCCTGGTAGGTCACAACCCCTGTCCCGCTTCCGAATTTGTCCAGGGTACGATGCATGGTCACGCCCACCGAGGTTTGCAACGTGATTCCCATCCCACCCGTAACCCACCCGCACACCTGGCCACTGGCGACGTTCGTATTGGGCACGCACCTGACCTGCCAGGTTTTGGAGGTCATGTACAAGTTGTAGTGAGGCGTGATCTGACCGCGCTGCGGGTAGTCCGGAAGCAACGGGGCATGCAGCATTAGATTGCCGTTCATGGTATTGACCGTGTCCAGACTGCCGCCGTCATGGGAGCCATACCGCTTGAAGCCGTTTTCCGTATTGGGTTGGGTCTGACCGAAAGCGGCTGTGGCAGCCGCCAAAAGGGTCACTAATAAAGACAGTAATTTATGAAAATTCATATCGCCTCCACAGATGCAGCTGACCGTTCGGGAATTCCCCGGTCCTCGAAGCGCGCGATGTCTAACCAACCAAAACGAGTGCATCGATCTCTTGCACAGTTCTGGCTGAAGCCATTCGCCAGGAATCGAGTAGAAAAATCAGAGCTGATGGAAGCACATTAGGGGATAAAGCGTTTTGGTGTCTATCAAGGAACCATCAAATTTTTGTCAAAATTATCAAATTTTATGAAAATGGCCAGGGAAGATCATGGCAAGAGATGGGTTCGTCTGAAACATTAAGTCGTTTGCAATCAAGCAGGAACTGCTGATTGGCTCAAGTATTGTCAGGAGTGACGCCAACCTGGCGTCAATTTAACCAAGTAACGGTACTGTAGCTAGCCCCGACCGGCGAGAAACAAATATCTAATGTTCTTTGTCCTTATAATGTCCTTACATCCCCTAGGTTCCAAATAAGCACGACGATGCATGAAAAAACGCTGATCTATAGCTTTGGCGAGTTCCGGGTCGATCTGGGGCAGCGACTTCTTCTCCGGAACGGGCAAGCGGTTGCGGTCACCCCCAAATGCTTCGACACCCTGGTTTTTCTGGTGGAGAACCACGGTCGCCTGCTCCAGAAAGAGGAGATGCTGACCGCCCTCTGGCCTGAGAGCCATGTGGAAGAGCGCAATCTGAACCAGCAGGTGTATGCTCTGCGAAGAATCCTTGGGGATGATCGGAACGGCAACAGCTTCATCCAAACGGTGCCGCGCCGGGGATACAAGTTTGTCGCGTCGGTGACCCGGATAGAGAATGGCGCTCCAGGAGGGGCGCAGTCCTCCCCGCAGGCGGATTACTGGAACCGGCACACCCCCTTTCGCAGCCTGCAGGCATTCGAGCCGGAGGACGGGTGGCTGTTCTTTGGTCGTGGGCCTGAGACGGATGAACTCGTGGAACGTCTGGGTAGGTGCCCCATCCTGGTGGTGGCGGGGAACTCGGGCTGTGGCAAGTCGTCGCTGCTTCGCGCAGGACTGGTCCCGGCGCTGTTGCAGGGGCGTTTTCGTCACGAAGGTTTGCCGGTGGAATCGTGGCGCATCGCGGTGTTTCGTCCCTCGGGAGCGCCCTTTGATTATCTGGCCGAAGTTCTTACCAGCCAATTGGCGCCGGAGCTGAGCTTAAAAGAGCAGGCAGAGTTCATCGCCGAGTGCCGCAGCAAGTTCCCATTCGAGAAGGAAGCATTGCGCAACGCCGTCGGCGCACTGGCCAATGTTACAGCGGAAGGGGCCAAAGCCGGACAGACTCACGTCCTGCTGGTGGCTGATCAGTTCGAGGAAATCTTTACCCTTACTGGCAAACGCGAGACGCGTGACCGGTACATCAATGCTCTTCTTGCCGCAGTCCAGCCGGGCGGCGCTGTTTCCGTACACCTGGTGCTGGCCTTGCGTGCGGACTTTTACGCGCAGTGTCTAGAACATATGGAGCTGAGCCGATGCCTGGGAACCAACCTCTACAACGTGCCCCGCATGGGTCGCGAGCAACTGCGGGAGAGCATAGAACGACGCTTGCAACTGGCTGCGGCCCAGGCTGAACCCGGACTAATCGACAGCTTATTGGAGGAGGTCGGCGCCGAGCCCGGCAACCTGGCCTTGCTGGAACACGCGCTGGGCCAGTTGTGGGACACATGCGGAGGTTTTGGCTGTACCTTGGCCAATCGCGCGTATGCCGAGATTGGGCGTTTGCGCGGGGCCTTGGGCCGGCATGCCGATGCGGTCTACACCAGCTTGGGCGACGACCGAGTGAAACGGCTGGCGCAAAAGATCTTCCTGGAACTGGTCCACCTTGGAGAAGACGACAATGCGGGTAATGTCACCGACACGCGTAGGCGCGCCGCTAAGATGGCTCTGATTTCTTTAGGTGGAGCGGAAGAGGTAGAGCAGTTGCTGGCCCGACTGGTCGCCAGCCGGCTTATCGCCACCGGTGGCTCCGAGCAGGAGACGTTTGTTGAGGTCTCGCACGAGGCGCTGATCCGCGAATGGCCGGCGCTGCGCGAGTGGATCGCAGTCCACCGTGACTCACTGCGCCTGGAGCGTCGGCTGCGGCAAGCGGCGGACGAATGGGAGATCGTGAAGCGCGATCCGGGCGCGCTGCTGCAAGGGGCGCGTCTGGCCCAGGGAGAGGAATGGCTGGCCCGGTCTCCGGAGGCTCCATCTCTTTTACAAGAATTCCTGCAAGCAGGCCTTGCGGCGCGCGATGAAGCCGCACGCAAAGCGCTGGCTGCACAGAAAAAGGCGGCGCTGCACTTGCGCTGGTTTTCCTGTGCCCTGGCTCTTCTGCTGCTGGCGGCGATGGGAACGGTTTGGTATACCTACCGGCTGCAGTTAATCGAGAAGTCGCGGGCCTTGGCGGCACAGGCGGAAGAGATGCGCGGCCGGGACCAGGGCCAGGCGCTGGGTCTGGCCATACGCGGCTGGCGCACCGCCAAGACGGACGAGGCTCGCCTCGCCGTTACCAAGGCATTTCCGCAACTAGTCGCTACCTTGAATCACGCTGCCGGCGTGGAGAGCGCCGTATTCTCGTCCGACGGTCAGCGAATACTTACTGCCAGCGACGATCACACGGCGCGGCTGTGGAGCAGCAAAGACGGACGACTCCTGGCCACCCTTGTGGGTCACACCGATAAAATTCTTTACGCCGAGTTCTCTCCTGACGGTCAACGTATCGTCACCGCCAGCTTCGACCACACGGCGCGGGTGTGGAGTGCTGCTGATGGACGACTGCTGGTTAGTCTGCAAGGGCATACCGATAAAGTCGAGGATGCACGCTTCTCTCCCGATGGCGGGCGTATCGTCACCGCCAGTTGGGACCACACCGCAAGGGTGTGGAGCAGCGCCGATGGCCGCCTGCTAGGCACTCTTCAAGGCCACACGGACTATCTCTATAGAGCGATCTTCTCGCCCGACGGCCAGCGCATCGTTACCGGCAGTCAGGACCATACGGCACGTGTATGGAGCGGATTAGACTACGCCTTGCTGGCTACACTCGCAGGTCACAGCGAAGCAGTTGTTGATGCAGGTTTTTCGCCTGACGGCCGGCGCATCGTGACCTGTGCTTGGGACCATACGGCGCGCGTGTGGAGCAGCGCCGATGGTCGCTTGCTGGCCGTCCTTCAGCATGACGGAGGAGTTCGGCGCGCTACTTTCTCTCCCGACAGTCGCCGCATCGCCACCGGCAGCGTTGATCATACGGCCCGAGTGTGGGACAGCGAGCATGGTAGGTTGCTTGTTACTCTCCAAGGACATACAAGCGCGGTTTGGCACATCACGTTTTCCCCTGATGGCCGTCTCATCCTCACGGACAGCGACGACTCTACCGCACGGGTTTGGAATAGCGTTAACGGCCGGCTGTTGGCTACTCTGCAAGTGCCTGCGGGAACTTCATTCGCGCCCGGCGACAGTAACGCCTTGCCTTGGTTCTCGGCGTTCTCTCCCGACGGACGCCTTGTTGTTGCCGCGCTCGGTGACCCTGCAGCCCGGATCTGGGACATTGGCGCTTCCGGGGACATGATGGCGCTACTTCGAGGCCATACTATAACTGTCATGGGGGCGATCTTCTCGCCTCACGGCGAGCGCATCATCACCAGGAGCGCAGATCATACTGCGCGGGTGTGGAATTCCGTGGACGGACGCTTGCTGGCGACGATCAAGCACACAGCACCAGTTCTTGCAGCTCAGTTTTCTCCAGATGGCCAGCGTGTCGTGACCGCGAGCGACAAAGATCGTGTCGCACGGGTATGGAATAGCGCCGACGGACGCCTGCTAGCCACCCTCGAAGGGAGCATGGATGTAGTGTGGCAGGCTCAGTTTTCTCCGGACGGCCAGCGCATCGTCACTAGTAGCAAAGATCATACTGCACGGGTGTGGAATTCCGCAGACGGACGCTTGCTGGCGACGATCAAGCACACAGCTCAAGTCTGGGCGGCACAATTTTCTCCAGATGGCCAGCGCATCGTAACCGCCTACAGTGATCGTACGGCGCGCGTATGGGATTCCACCGACGGCCACCTTCTTACCACCCTCGAAGGGCACGCTGATACAGTCTTGAGCGCGCAGTTTTCGCCCGACGGCCAGCGGATCGTTACGGCCAGCAAAGATCACACCGCACGGGTGTGGAGTAGCGCCGACGGCCACCTCGTGATCACGCTCGAGGGACACACGGATAGTATCTCGAGTGCGCAGTTTTCTCCGGATGGCCAGCGCATCGTAACCGCAAGCAAAAATACCGCTTGGGTATGGAGCAGCGCGGACGGTCGCTTACTGACCACCCTTGAAGGTCACAAGGATGTGATCTGGCGCACACAGTTTTCCCCCGACGGCCGGCGTATCGTTACCGCGTCCAGTGACCACACGGCGCGCCTATGGGATTCTTCCGCCGGTCGCCTCCTGGCTACGCTCCAGGGCCATACTCAACTGATTCAAGATGTAGCGTTTTCTCCCCATGGCCAACGCATCGTTACTGCCAGTGCTGATCAGACCGCGCGGGTGTGGCGCTTGCTCACACTGGGTGATATCGAACAAATACTTGCGAAATAAGAATGGCAGATGATTTACCGAACTGGGACAAACTATCCGACAGGGAGCAACCCTCACAACCACGATCAATGCACTCATCCGTAGCAGTTGGGCTGTTTTTGGCTTTGGCGATGTTGACGATGCGGCGCTGAAAGCGCCATACCATGAAACCATTCATCATTGTCGTGGGTTTTGTTGGCAATGTCTGAGATGGTTCCCGCCGGCCAGATGCTATGTCCTGATTCCACAAACTCTACAGGCCAGTTGGCCAATGTACGTGGAAATGGAAATTTCGGTTTCCAGAACATTAAGGAGGAGACTGGACCAAGTGACCGTAACAGGGAAACTACCCGTGAACGAACGCCGACAAAACCGAGGCACCAGGATGCTAGGTTGGCCTCCACTTAAAGTCCGGCAGAGATGCAAGCTTGTCACGATCTGTAAATAGCCGGAAGCGAGCCCAACAGCCCTCCCGCAAGAATTGCTGAGAATCCGTTGAGATTAGCTAATATTAAGCAACTTCTGATATCTGCCTTCAAACTTAATGATCCTGGGTCATGCAAAGCCATTGAAATTAAGAGCCTTAACCCCAGGTTCGGCCCAAGCATACTGGAGGGAGGCAGAGCTGTTATACGCCTCCAAGGCCCCAATGGGAGATGATTTCCACGCCTTGACAGACGGGTATATAAGGGTAACTTCCCAAACGGGGCAAACCTCAAAATTAAATTTTGTTAACTTTTAGGCTTGCACATGGCGAATATCGGTGTAATATCGCTGCGTCTCGGGGCCGATCAATGGCAAGGTTTGTTCCAGCTTTGGAAAATTAGAACAAAATTAAGAATGTGTTAGCTATTTCCGCGGCTTTGGCAAACTCTTGGTGCAGATCAGGGATAAGTGGAAAGAGCGAATTGAAGGAGGAGCATCACCATGCAAAGAGCTGGCGCCAAATTTATTTTTTTGCTTACGTTACTTTTGACTGCTAGCGTGGCCTGGATGCCTGCCAACGCTAGCGTCATCGGATTGAAATTACAACTGGGTACGCCATCGCAGCCAACACCAAGGCCGTCGACTCCTACCCCGTCGACGCCTGACGGTGGGGCTCCTCCGCCATGTGGATCTCTTAATTTGCCGTGTCCAACTTCGTTTACACCTAGGTAACATGGTACGCGTAAATGGCATTTAGAAAGTGCTTGTTGCTCGCGCCCAGTGGCGGTATCCTTCATAGCAGAGTCAGAGACTATGTCGCACAACGCGTTGATTTCGGCCTTCTGGATACTGTCGTTGGTATTGAACTGCGGTTTGGTTGCGGTGCTGATGGGGAAGGGATCGCTGCGAAAATTCCCGTTCTTCGGTACCTATGCCATCTTTACTCTCTTTGCCAGTGGATTGTTGTACCTTGTGCAAGGTTTTCGGGTTACCTACTTTTACACGTATTGGATTTGCGAGGGTGTGAGCGTGATTCTGGGGTTTGCGGTGGTGTACGAAGTATTCGGGAGGCTTTTGACTCCTTACCCGGCTTTGCGCCGTCTCGCGTTATCGATTTTTCAATGGTCAATCCTGGTGCTGGTTCTGATGGGATGCGTGGTGGTCTATGCACAATCGGGCGCTCAGCAAAACAAATTCGTGGCAGCAGTTATGGTGGTGGAAGAAGCTACCCGCATTATTGAAGTCGGCCTTTTGATGTTCTTGTTTTTATTTTCTACCGCATTTGGACTTCATTGGCGGCAGAGCGTATTTGGGATGGCGCTCGGTTTGGGGATATTTGCAACGGTCGAGTTGGTCGGCATAGCGATGCGAAACTACTGGGGAGCAGCGATCCATAGTTCCTTTGCGGTGGTGCGGGCTGTCGCCTTCAACATCAGCCTGATGGTGTGGGCGGGATACCTGCTGGCCCGGGAGAAAGAGACAAGCCCGGTTGAGGCCGCGCATCGCGGACAGCTTGAGCAGTGGAACCAGGTTCTTACGGAGTTTATCTACCAATGACACTAGCGATAGTTGTAGTTGCTTTCGTCCTCTGCGCAATAGCGATCTTTTTTGTCGCGGTACGCAGCCGCAAAAACCACGCCGCCCAGCGGTCGGTTGATATCAAGGCATTTCGCACGCTGATGGATAGGGATGATGAGAATTTCCTGCGGGTGAAGCTTTCGCGGTCCAACTTCGCGCAGATTAAGCGCCAGCGGATCCGGCTCACCTGGGCCTATGTGGCGCGGATGTCCGGCAACGCGGCTGTCGTCTTGCGTATTGGTGAAACGGCCCGTCTGAGCTCCGATCCCCGGGTGGCCCAGGAAGCGGCCCAGGCGATCGAGCTTGCTACCCAGATTCGTACCCAGTGCCTGGTGGCTTTTGCCAAGATGGGGGCGGAGTTTGCCTTTCCGTCGCTGCAACTCACCCCGGCCCTGCTCGTGCCTAAGTATGAGTCGTTGCGCGATACCGTGGCGCGGCTGGCTTCTCTGCAGTCCCGAAACGCAGCTCCCGTTACGATTTAGAGATTTGCCTGCTCTTGCTTGAAAGCCCTGCGTATCCGCGGGGCTTTTGATTTTTGAACGGACTGATTTCTCTGATGTTCCTGCGCGTCGTTTGTGGTTAGAATTGATCATGCTTTTACAGGGAATTTTTCCGGCGGTCACAACTCCGTTCTATGCGGATGGCGCGGTCTATTACAAGAAGATTGAGCACAACATTGACCGTTATTCCAGGACTCCGGTTGCCGGCATGGTGATTCTGGGTTCAACCGGGGAAGCGGTAATGCTCAGCGATGAAGAGCGCCGCGAAGTCTTGCGCGTTTCGGCGGAGGTGGCTGCGCCCGAAAAGGTGCTGATTGCCGGTACTGGTGCTGAATCCGTGATTGAGACTCTAAGGTTGACCGAACATGCGGCCAAGCTGAAGTATGACGTCGCTTTGGTCCGCACTCCCCATTTTTATCGGCCGCAGATGAAGCCGGAGGCGCTGCTGGCCTTCTACCGCACCGTGGCCGATCGTTCCCCGTTACCGGTGCTGCTCTATACCGTGCCGCCCTTCACGGCTTATGATCTGCCGCTGGAAGTGATTACCGAACTGGCTGGCCACCCCAATATCATTGGGATCAAAGAGTCGAGCGGCAATGTTGAAAAGGTTGCGGCCATGGTGAAAGCCACGAGCCACGTGCGGCGGACCGCCACCGCCACTGAGGTCTTCCAGGCGGTCACTGCGCGTATGCTTGATTCCTCAGTCAAGCGCGACCATGAAGGCCAGTTTGTGAGCGCGGAGACGCTGGCAGGCAGCGGGAACATCTCCGTAGCTGCGCCTCCGCGGATCAAGACGCGCAGCAAAGAAGTAGGATTTCAGGTGCTTGTGGGCGCGGCCCATACGCTACTGGATTCATTGAAGGCCGGGGCCAGCGGATCGGTTCTGGCTTTCGCCTCTCCCGCCCCAACCATCTGTTTTGAGATTTATGCAGCCTGGCGGGACAATGATTTGTCTCTGGCCCAGACCAAGCAGGATGGCTTGGCTGCGGCGACCCGGCGGGTTGTATCGGAGATGGGAATCCCGGCGGTGAAATACGCAATGGACCTGAACGGGTATTATGGCGGCCTCCCCCGGCTGCCGCTGTTACCGCTTACAGCACTACAAAAATCGGATGTAGAAGCCCACATGAAGCCGTTCCCAAATTAGAATTACCGGGGCGTTTACGGGGCTGCGATTTCCTGTGCTCTCGCGTGAGTGGCATGTTCTTCTGCCTTGATTTTCGAAAGCCATCAGGCCGTGTGGGAGGCCCTTACTAAAGTGTTTTTGGGTAGGGGTACGCGGTTGCCACGGCTGTTACTATGGATGAAGCTAGATCACAGTCAGTTTGAACTCGTAGTTGCCGATATGGACCCGGGAGGCTCCAATGGGCTGGAATTGGCTCGTTTGCTGAAAAATTCGCGGCAAATGGGAAAAATTCGTTGTGCTATCGGACCAGCATTGGCACAAAGGAAATTCTGGTGAGCGATCGCTCCCCCGAAATCCTACTCGAGCGGGATGCCGGCTTCGATCATGGCTTTGGAGATAACAGCCGGATGTTTGTGCAGAGCCTCTTCGCGGAGATTCGACCTTCCATGAGACTGGCCCGCAACAACGTAGCGTTGGCACATTGCGTCAGCTGTTTGAATAACAGGTGATCCGTAAGTTTTACCTGGCGGCATGGTTGTGACTGGCGTTCGGAAATACCCATAGCATTCGATTTTGTTCCGAAAAACAGAACATCGTTCCAAAAACAAGGGCCGGGATATCAGGTGGATACAGTAATATCAGCCGGTAAAAAGTTACGCGAAGTCCGAGAACAGATTGGGCTGACTCTGCGAGATGTGGAGATCGCGAGCACTGCTCTGTCGGAGGCGCGAGGCATTGAGGAATTTGTCATCAATCCCAGCCGCCTCTCTGATATCGAAACCAAAGGCGTGGTGCCCAGCATCTACCGGATATATGTGCTCTCGGTGATCTATCGGACCGATTTTACCGACCTGCTGAAGCTTTATGGCGTCGATCTGGGCGCTACCGCCGCTGACTTTGAGATATGCCGGCCCGGCAAGACCCATCGCCTGGAGATTGTGACGGATCGGGGTTCCGTGCTGGTTCCAGTCAAGATGGATCCTGGGTTCGATCTGCGGTCCACCACCAATCTGGGGAGAATGATCGAGAATTGGGGCTCCGTACCTCTGCAGTACCTGCAGGAACTCTCCAAGCGCAAATATACCTATGCTTACATCGGCATGGATGACCTGACCATGTATCCGCTGGTTCTGCCCGGATCATTCGTGCAGGTTGATGAAGACTTGTCCCGTGTGCAAGAGGGTAGATGGCGGTCGGAATTCGAGCGGCCCATCTATTTTGTTGAAACCAGAGAGGGATATATCTGTTCCTGGTGTTCGCTGCGGAAGGGAGAGATCGTGCTTCAGTCTCATCCGCTGTCACCGGTGCCGCCGCGAATCCTGAAGCACCCGCAAGAGGCGGAGGTGATAGGACAAGTCGTAGGCCTGGCTATGCGACTCGCCGAGTGGCTTCCTCCTGCAGAGCCAGCGAAGCAACCGAGTTCTGAATTAGCCGCAGGTGAGCCGAAAGAAGTTCGTCGTCATTAGCCGGAGAGTTCAGAAAAAACGACTCAGGCTTCAACAACTCCGCGCTCCCCGGCCTTTCAACGGCGCTGAGGAACTGGTCGTAGATCTTTTGGATCGGAATGCTGATCAGAGCAATAGCCGTCTCACTGTGGGCCGATTCAATGGCTTCGCAGGCCGACTGCTGGCCGAAGAGCCGGCTCATGCCCCAATGAGCATACTCGCCGTCCTGGGTCTGCAACGAGCAGATATAAGCCAGCTTTTCCAGCAGCGTTGGAAGGGCGCTCAACGTGCGTTTCTTGAAATCATCCGTGGCGTCGAGGATCATGTTTTTTCCTGGTGCGGAAACCTGAAAGTGGCGCTTACAGGTTCCACAATGTTTCGAGTAAAAGTTAGCACGCCCCTTAATGCGATTTTAATAATTTTTAATTTTGTTCCGAATTCAGAAATTTTCCACGGTACAGAAAGTACTCGGAAGGCCCCCATTTGCATATTTTTCAGTATGTTAGCGGAGTTCCAGGGTATATGCCGATTTGTGTCAAGTCCCAACCATTCCTCCCGGAAATGGTTGCGCGAACAGAAACTCTATAAGGAACAACCAAGACCCCAGCCACCCAGAGCCTGTCCTGACCTTGTCGAAGGATCAAAGTGTCAACCATGTGCCGGGTTCCTCAGATGCGATATAAACCAGAGCCCTGGGAGGGGCACGAGCGGAGCGCATTTAAGTCCTCTGAGAATTTACCCCCGAATGTTGCACATCCGCTCCAACTACTGCTAATAAAGTAAGTGTTGAGCGCCGCTTCTGGGCTCGCTTGGCTTCATGATTGCCGCGTTCTATGACTGCGATCCAACAACAGCAGCGTCGATCAACGGAGCCGCTCCCAAACGTCCGGCCTACACTTCAAAGCGTTAGGAATTCCCAAAGTGTTAGGGAAATGATCAATGTTCATGCGGGCCCTAACACTCTAACGTTCTAACGCTTTGGTTTTGGTATTCCCAACGTTTTCAAAGCATCTGGTCGAATGGGCCGGTTTGGGGCGAGTTGGTTTGGCATTCCCACGCGATTTTGTAGCGGCTTGTAGCGGGTTGTAGCGGCGCAACCGGTTGTCTTTTTTGAATCTGATTTACGACCGTAAGTAACTGAATAGAAATAGCTTGCTGGAAAAGCGCGGGGGTAATGTAGCGGCGTAGCGGGTGTAGCGGCTATCTTTAGAGGACAACCGATTGGCATCTTGGGAGAGGGAAGTTTTTCCAATTATGGCAATTTTGGCAGTTATGTAATTTTGGCAACCGATAAATAATAGTAATATTGTTATAATATTTTAAATTCCAGCCAGAATTTAGCCCAGTCATGCCCCAGGGATGCTGGTCGCCGATACTGCTTTATAATTGTGATACGTAGCCAACCGCACTACAATTCAACGGTGCCGGCGCCTTAAAACCGACATTTCACAGGAACCCTATCACATGGCGACTTTCGATGTGAGTATTGAAGACCAGCGAGCGACACCCCCACACCAGCACCGGATTGTGAATGATTTCAGCATCCAGGTGGCGACGGTGAACGGGTCTGGTTCGCAATCCGCAAACACCGTTTTGCTGCGTAGCATCTTTCAAATGGGAGTGCCGGTTTCCGGCAAAAACCTCTTTCCTTCCAACATTGCCGGCCTGCCTACCTGGTACACCATCCGCGCCAGCAAGCAGGGCTATATCGCGCGCAAAAAGGAGATTGACTTCCTGGTCGCCATGAACGCCGAGACTGCGCGCGAGGACGTAATGTCCATCAGCCCCGGTGCGGTGTGCGTCTATGACGAGCCCTTGAACCTGTCCGGACTGCGCGATGACGTGATTTTCTATCCCATCCCCTTCGATAAGCTTGTAGCCCCCGTCTGTCCTGACGCGAAGCTCCGCCGCCTGGTGAAGAACATGATTTACGTAGGGGTGGTGGACTATCTGTTGGGCATTGATCTGGCGGAATCGGAAAGGGCGCTGGTCAAGCATTTTGCCAAGAAGAAAAAGGCGGCGGAGCTGAATACGGCCGCCATTCGTGCCGGACATGACTATACCCGGACGACCTTCACCAAGCAGTCTCCGTTTTCCGTAGAGCGCATGAATGAAAACCAGGGCAAGCTGATTGTCGATGGCAACGCCGCGGCCGCTCTGGGCTGCATGTTTGCGGGAGTCACCGTAGTCACCTGGTATCCAATCACGCCGTCAAGCTCGCTGGTGGAGCAACTCATTGACTATTTGAAGAAATACCGTATCGGGCCCGATGGCAAGGCGACCTTCGCCGTGGTGCAGGCGGAAGACGAGTTGGCCGCATTGGGCATGGTCATTGGGGCCGGCTGGGCTGGAGCGCGCTCCATGACCTCTACCTCAGGGCCGGGAATCTCGCTGATGGCGGAATTCGTGGGCCTTGGTTACTATGCCGAAGTTCCCGCCGTGATCTTCGATATTCAGCGCGTCGGGCCGTCCACCGGACTGCCTACCCGCACCATGCAGGGTGACATCCTTAAGGCCGCGTTTCTCTCTCATGGAGATACAAGGCACATCCTGTTGCTCCCCTCCTCCGTAGAGGAGTGTTTCAGCTTTGCCATGGAGGCTTTTGAGCTGGCGGAAAAATTCCAGACCCCAGTCTTCGTCATGTCGGACCTGGATCTGGGCATGAACAACTGGATGGCCTCTCCTTTTGATTATCCGGAGAAGCCCATGAACCGGGGCAAGGTGCTCAGCGAAGAGGATCTCCAGCGGCTGGGAAGCTTTGCGCGTTACAAAGATGTAGATGGAGATGGCATTCCTTATCGCACCTTGCCGGGAACAAATCATCCCCAGGCTGGATACTTTACGCGAGGCAGCGGTCACAACGAGAAAGCCCAATACAGCGAGCGGCCCGATGACTACGTGCGCAACGTGGACCGGCTGGCCAGGAAATCGGACACTGCGCGCTTGTTTGTGCCGGCGCCGGTCCAGGAAGGCCACGGGAAACCGGTAGGGGTCATTGCATACGGCAGCTCTCATTGGGCCATGCTGGAAACCCGCGACCAGTTGAGAAAGGAGGCGCACCTTGAGATCGATTACCTGCGCCTTCGAGCTTACCCCTTCAGCCAGGACGTGCACGAATTCGTTAAGAGCCATGACCGCGTTTATCTCGTGGAGCAGAACCGCGATGGGCAGATGCTGGAATTGCTCAAGCTCGATCTGTTGCCCGAGCAGATCGTGAAGCTGCGCAGCGTGCGCCACTACGATGGGCTGCCACTTGACGCACGCACCGTAACCGATGCAATCGTTTCCCAGGAGGCCAAGTAATGTCCGCGACCACGACCACACCTTCACCGGCGCCAAAGACCAATCATGTTGGACTTACCGTGGTTGATTATCGAGGCGGCAAGACCACTTTGTGCGCCGGTTGCGGTCACAACGCCATCACCGAGCGCATTATTGATGCCATGTTTGAAATGGGCATTCAGCCGGAAAACGTGGCCAAGCTCTCCGGTATAGGCTGCTCCTCCAAGAGTCCGGCATACTTCCTTGGCCGCGCCCATGGCTTTAACTCCGTGCACGGGCGCATGCCATCCGTGGCCACGGGGGTTGCGCTGGCCAATCACAAGCTGCTGGCGCTGGGAGTTACGGGTGACGGAGATACTGCGTCGATCGGCATCGGGCAGTTTGTCCATCTCATGCGGCGGAATTTGCCATTGATTTATGTCATTGAAGACAACGGCGTGTACGGCCTTACCAAAGGCCAGTTTTCCGCTACCGCGGATCTGGGGGCGAAGTTGAAGACCGGAGTGATCAACGATCTTCCGGCAATTGATACATGTTTGTTGGCCATCCAACTCGGAGCGACGTTTGTCGCGCGGTCATTCTCCGGCGATAAAAAACAGCTTCTCACCATCCTGAAGGCCGCCCTCGCTCACCGCGGAACTTCAATGATCGACGTGATCTCGCCGTGCGTAACCTTCAACGATCATGATGGCTCCACCAAGTCTTACAAGTACTTTAAGGACCACGAAGAGCCTATCAACGAAGTGGGCTTTGTTCCTTATTTTGAGCACATTGAAGTGGAATACGATCCCGGTACCACCACGACTGTCCAAATGCACGATGGCTCAGAGTTGCGCTTGCGCAAGTTGGGACGCGAGTACGACGCTACAAGCAAAGTTGGCGCCATGAACCTCTTGGCTGAGTCCCATGAAAAAGGCGAGACGCTGACCGGAGTATTTTACGTAAATACCCACACGCCCAACTTCATCGATCTGCTCAACATGACGGATCAATCTCTCGCCACCCTTCCGGAAGCGCAGGTTCGTCCTCCCCGGCACGCGCTGGAGGAAATTATGGAAGCGTTGCGGTAGTTTGTTACATCCTGAGCGACGGACTCGCGGTGGCGAGTTAAGAGGAAATGAACAAGCTGCGCTGGGTGAGGCATGCCTTTAAGAAGGGTCATTCCGAGCGTAGCGCCGCGAAGAAACTGAGCACAACATATCTGAAAGGCGCGGAGAGAGGAACCCGACAAGGCTTCGAACTCTGTACTACTATCCGTCAAATTCTTCTCGTGCTGCGACGACTTCTTTTGCTTTTCTTTCGTGTCCTTGGGGTTTTCCTTCGTGTTCCTTTGTGGTTAAGGTGTTGGTTTTCCTTTGCGGCCTTCGCGTCCGGAGCCTGCCCTTGAGCGTAGCGAAGGGCGGTGAACGGGTTTTGGTTGCGGCTCGGCCGCGCTGTGTCCTTCGTGGTTGATTCTGGTGGAACCTCACCCGCCAAAATAGTCCGAAACTTTTTTCCTCGGAAGCGGTCTATACCAACAAGCAGCTTGGGGACTCATCCTCCCGAGCGATTGGTGAATAAGTAGGGGTTGTCTTACTGAAGGGATTCAGCAACCTCCTGATTTGGAAGTAGGTGAAGAAAGAGCGCCTGCGGGGTTCCACTCGCAGGTGCTCTTTCGTTTCGCGGGAGCCTCGGTTTCGCTAGAATCTGGTTATGTCAAATCCAGGGGTCCTGTTTCGTCCTTTTGACAAACTGGTAAGAATCAGCATCGCCGGCAAGGAATTTGAGGTGCCGGAGGGCAACATGCTTCTGCGGGCAATGCAGTATCTTTCGCCGGAAGAGGTGGCCCATGGCCGGTTTTGCTGGAACGAGGAATGCCAGTACTGCCGCGTCCATTTTGACCTCGGACCGGAAACGCCCAACCGGGTAGGGCTTTCCTGCAAACTCATGGTGCAGGAAGGCATGAGAATCACCGAGATGGCGCAGGAAATTCGCTATTGTTTAAGGGAACTGGGCCTGGGTTTAACTAACAAAGATTTAGCTAACAAAGATTTGACTAACAAAGATTTGGACAACCAAGGGTTCGACAAAGACAAAGAAGAACCCAAAGGTCAGGGATGACGGGGGGAAGGACGAGGAGGTCTGCTCCCCGACGCTGCCGCGCCTATCTTGTTAAGACGATCCCGTGCCTGCATCGCTTCTGGGCTTTTCGGGTACCGGTTGATCAGGCTGCGTAACTCCTGGATCCCGCTATCACGCTGTCCTAATTCCAGAAACGCGAAACCTTTTTTTAGCTGCGCCGCAGCGTTCTTGTTGCCTCCCGGGTATTGGTCCAGGACCCTGTTGTAATCCTGGATGGCGCCCTGAAAATTGCCTGAGCGATAGTCAATCTCCCCGACATAAAACTGGGCATTCCCGGCGAGATCGGTATTGCCGTAGACCTGGAGATACTGCTTGAATTCCTGCAGGGCCAGGTCGTTTTTCCCTGCATTGAAGTCGCGCAACGCGTCGTTATACAGCACGTCTGCGGGTGGCGCTTGATTCTGTTGAGATTGGGTATTGGCGGGAGATCCTCCCGGTTGCGCAGACGCCGGATTCTGTATGTTCTGCACCGTGCCCTGCAGATCGTCCAGTTGCTTGCTGACCTTGGCCAGCCGCGCCTTGAGCTCGTCCACCGCATCGTGCAGGGACTGTACCTGGCCGGAGAGCTGGTCCACCTTGCCGGCGGAGTCGTTGTTCTGCTGTTGCAGGGCCTTTGAAAGACCATCGATGGTGGCCCCCATTTTGTTGACGCTGTCGGTCTGCTGGGTCACCATGTCCTTCATCACGCCCATGCGCTCATCAAAGGACTGTTGCATGCGGGCCATGTTGTCTTGAAGCAGCTGGACCGTGGTCTGGAGTTGAATAAGCTGTTCTTTTGTGCCCGCAAAGGCCTGCGGCGCCAGACAGCTTGCCAAAAAGCTCATTACCAGCAAGACAAGAAACGTTTTCTTTTTCATAAGGCTTAACTCGTTTAGATGCAGAATAGCTGCTGAAATTTGGCTGAATCTAGTCTATAACTGACGCTGATTTGACGGAGCACCCCTTCACATGCAGCGAAAAAAGTCCTTCATTGCCGAAACTCCTTTCCTCAGGGGTTGAAGCCCTTGAGGTTATCGAAAAGCCGGATGGGGCTACCCACCCGGCCTTCCAATTTAATGCAGCAATACGAAGTGATCGTGGCGGTTCTTCTGCCAGCATTCTTCATTTGCCTCAGTGCAAACCGGCTTCTCCTTGCCATAGCTGATGATCTGCAGGCGGTCTCCGCTTACGCCTGACTGGGTCAGCGTCTGCTTGGCGGCAGTGGCACGCTCTTCACCCAGAGTCAGGTTGTACTCGGTTGAGCCGCGTTCATCGCAATTGCCCTCGACCCTGACCTTCCAATTGGGATGTTGATTTAAGACCTGGGCAGCCTGGACAAGTTTCTGCTGCGAATCTGAGGTCAACTTGGCCGAGTCGTAGTCGAAATAGATGTCTTGCACGCCCCGGGCAAAGATTTCGTCGTCGCCTGGGGGTATTGGCGTTGGAGTGGGTGTGGCTGTCGGCGCACTTACAGTCACCCGCGCCGTGGCTTCTTGCGTGCCACCCGGCCCTTTGGCAATGAGGCGATAGGTTGTGGACTGGGTCGGAGAAGCGCTCTGCGATCCACTGGAATCAACCTTGTTTCCGTCGAGCGTAACGTCGTCCGCATTTTCCGTGTTCCAGCTCAGGGTGGTGGATTGGCCGCGTTCAATGGAAGTTGGGTTGGCGGATAACGTTGCCGTTACCGGTTTAGGTTGTGGTGGAGGGGTCGTCGTAACTTTGGGCGGCACCTTTTTTGCGCAACCGCTGATTACCAGCATCAGCAAGGCCAGCGTCCCCACCAATAGAATGTAGTTCCTCTTCCTGTTCACCTCATGTCCTCCCAATACGAGTCTCTGCTCGCCAAAATCAAACACCGGAAATTGCTATTTGTAGCTCCAGTTGGGCTGTGTATTTTTGCCTTCTCTGGTGAGCTGTTGTTGATGGGTGCCGTCCGCCAGCATCATCCATATCTGTTCCGATCCAGAACGGTTGGACTGAAACACCAAGTGGCGTCCATCCGGGGACCACGACGGGAAATCATTGACGCGCGCATCGTGCGTCAATTGTACAAACTGTCGGGATGCGATATCCATGATGTAGATGTCCTGTCCGCCAGGCGCGCCCGGACCGTAATGGCGGATCCATGAGAAGGCCAGCAATTGACCGTTCGGGGACCACGATGGAGATACAGCATATCCTTCGCTCGTGACCTGTTGAACATTACTTCCGTCGGCGTCCATGATGAAGATTTGGGGAAGGCCGTTGCGCCCACTCACCCAGGCAATCTGGCCATTGGTCTTCGGGTTCCATACCGGGGCCACATCGGAGCCTTTGAATGCGGTCAGTCGCTTGGCGCTGGCTCCGTTTGCGTCGGTAGAGAAGATCTCAGGATCGCCGCTGTGCATCGAAGACGAAAAGGCCAGCCTGGTGCTGTCAGATGACCAGGCAGGAGTGTAATTGCCTCCCCCGAAATGGGGGAAGCTGACTATCCGCCCCAAATCCAGTGAAAACATGAGGATCTGCCATGATGGGTTGCGCTGGGAATCCACCAGGCCGCTAAATGCCACCCGCGAATTGTCCGGCGAGACTCGTGGTGAGAGAGTTATGGACCGCAGATGCGTAAGCTGCTGCTGGCCCGCCCCGTCGTAGTCCATCGAATACACTTCTTTGCTGCCGGTGCGCGAACTGATGAAGTAGATCTTGGTTTCGGCTATCCCCGGAATGCCGCCGCCTAGTCGATAGATGATCTCATCCGCAAAACGGTGAGCGATCAGGCGGGCGTTCTCGGGAGTTGCGTCTTCTTTGTATTGCTTACCCAGGATCTGAGGAGCACCTGCGTTTTTGGCGTCAAAAAGCCAGCCTTGCACATCGACCTTGCCGTTGGTGGCACCCAGGTTGCCAAAGGCCACCATGGAGGCATTCGGGGGAGGATTCCCCCAGGCATCCAGCTTGATCTCACTGGGCGCGCCTGGAGTCTGCAGGGGATAGAAGCTCTTGGCCACCATCTCGAATACGCCGGAGTTATCCAGATCATTCCACAGCGTCTGATTGAAAACCGTATTGAGCGCGCCAGTCTGGGCGTCGGCGATCGATGCCTTGAAATCCGCCGCGGCCAGCCTGATGGGGGCGCCTCGGTTTGTGCCGGTGCGAATCCAGTCCTGCGCTGAGGCCGTGGCCGATGCTAGTACCGCGAACAGAAGTACGCAAATCGTATTTGTTCTTTTCAACATGAGGTTCGCCTTATTTTTGGTAATCAAACCAGAACTCAACCGAAACTTTACTGCCGGAGTATCCTGATGGTAACGAGCCAAAGGTATCAATACGCTGGACGGCCCGAATCGTCGATTGATCCAGCGCCGGGACACCGCTGCTTTGCTCAATGCGGACGTTTGTGGGTGTGCCGTCCCTTTGAATATCAAACGTAACGTAAACCCGATGGGGGCCCACGTTCGGACCAATCTCAATCTGGTACCAGTTACTTGAGACCTTGTTGCTGATTGCCTGCACATACCATGCAAAGCGGCTCCCAAAATCACCACCCTGAGCGCTGATGCCTCCTTTGGCGTTGGTAGCGGTAAAACCTGCGAAAGGACCGGTCACCGGCCCGCCTTGTCCAAAGGGGACGCGGTTGTCCTGCGGAACAGTCGTCGGTTGCGGTTTGTCCCTGGTGGGCGTAACCGGCGTTCTGTCGATTCTATGCTTGGGAGGATTCTCAGGGATGGGAATCGCTTCCGGCTTCTCTTCCACTTGCTGCTGGGGAACCGATTGGGTCTGGCCTTTCGATTCGTTTGCCAGAATGTTCTGTGTGGGCTCCTGAGGATGTGGCAAGGGAATGCTGCTTACGAGATTGGCGCTTACCGACTCTCCGGTCGAATCGCCGCCCCAGGTTTGTCCGCGTGCTCCGCTCACGTAGCTTGCCACAATCAGGAAGGCGGCGAAGAGCCCGTGCAGTCCGGCAGAGACTGCCACTGGCCTCCTCCATTCTTCCCGCTCGTTGAACAGATCAGCTCGCATACACTTCAGAACGCGTCTTGCTTCTAGCTGCTGGCTTCTAGCTACTAGCTCTTGACCTCTTTGTTCTTGATCATTCCGTAGCGCCGTCAGCTCCTCTGCGCTTGCCCTGCAATCGCTGCGGCCTCTGCGGTGAGTCCTTGACTTTGGTTTTTGAATTACAACTTACAAATTATCAATTTCAAATCCCTATGGCTTGTTCTTGCCGGGCTGAATTGGCTGGGTCACAATGCTGACGTTGGTAATGCCGGAACTCTTGACGGCATCCATGACCGTGGCAAAAGCGCCAAAAGTCACGTTCTCGTCGGCCCTGACATAAATTGCCTGGCCCTGAGGATCGCGGACCTTGGCCCGTATCTTTTCCGGAAGCTGGTTGATGTTCACCGGATCATTACCCAGGAACACCTCCTGCTTGGCGTTGATGGTGACCACCAGGCGCTCCTCCGCTATTTGCTTCACGGTGCGGGTCTGCGGGACTGAGACGTCGATTCCGGACTGCAGCACCGGCGCAGTGAGCATGAAGATGATCAGCAGCACCAGCACTACGTCCACCAAAGGCGTCACGTTGATTTCAGACAGCGACGTCTGCGTGCGTCCATTGGAGTTGGTAAACGCCATCAGCGACCCTCCGTGGGACCGGGCCCGCTCCGTTCCAGCACGTTCATTAATTCGAGGGAGAAATCATCCATGCGCGCCCCGAACTCGCGCATGTGGCTGGTGAACTGGTTGTAAGCGATGACCGCAGGGATGGCAGCCACCAGGCCGGCGGCCGTGGTGATCAGCGCTTCGGAGATGCCTGGCGCCACCGCCCGCAAAGTAGCGGCATTGGCATTACCCAGACTGTGGAAGGCATCAATAATGCCCCAAACCGTACCGAACAGCCCGATAAAGGGTGTTACCGCGCCCGTGGTAGCCAGCCAGGGCAGCCGCCGCTCCAACCGGGTCAATTCCTCGGAGGAGGCGATCTGCGTAGCGCGCTGTACCGCCGTCAGTCTACCCGCCTTGCGGAACTCGTCGTATCCGTTCTCAAATACTGAGACCAGGGGGCTGGGCTTGAATTGGTCCGAAACAGCCATTACGTCCTGAAGTTTTTGCGCTTTGCGGAAGGCCCGCAGAAATCGCCCGCTCTGCGCACGCGCGCGCCGCAACGACGTCCATTTGGAGAGAATAATGGACCAGGAAAGGACGCTGAAAATAAGAAGAATGAGGAGAACTGCCTTGGCGACCGCACCACTATCTGACACCAAGTTTACGATCTCGCCGCCAATAAAAAGGTAAACCAGAGAAATCTTTATCATTGCAAATCAGCTGCCATTTTGAATCTAGCAATGACCGTAACATCATGCGCTGTTCACGTCAAACCGAGAAGCACTCAGCAATCAGCACTTAGCATTTAGCCGGGAGACTTGTTTGGAAGGCTGCCGATGAGGAGAAAAATCCCTGGGGGGCATTGCCGACTGCTCCTCTTCAAATTATGGCAGTTTTGGCAATCCTGGCAATCAGTAATCCTGTCACTTCCCAAACAGTCTCCCTGCTGAATGACAGGCTGACTGCTGATTGCTGAGTGCTTCCTATGCTAGACTGCGCTCAATCATGGCGGTTGATTGAGGACCATCCGGTGCTACTCGAATTACGAGTTGAAAATTACGCGGTGATTGACAGCCTGTCGGTTGAGTTCGCCCCCGGGCTCAATCTCCTTACGGGAGAGACCGGGGCCGGAAAATCCATCCTGATCGACGCTTTGGCGTTGTTGCTGGGTGACAAGGCCTCTACGGAAATGGTTCGCCATGGCGCGGGAAAGACGGTGGTTAGTGGCGTCTTTGAAGCCGATGAAGCTGCATTGAAGCCGGTGCTGGAAGAAAACGGCGTGGAGCCGGAAGACAGCCACATCATTGTGAAGCGCGAAATTGCGGTCAGCGGCAAGGGACGCGTGTTTGTGAACAATCAGCCCGCCACCGTGGCCCTCCTGCGTCAGTTGGCTCCGGTATTGGCCTCCATTCATGCGCAAAACGAAACCATTCTCGCCTTTGACGGTCCCGCGCGGCTGGGGCTCCTTGATACTTACGCAGGAAACCACCTGGATGAACTATTGGCCAAGTACCAGGCGTGGACCTCGATTAAAGACCGCATGGCGGAGCTGGAGCGCGATGAGCAGGACCGTCTCCGCATGGTAGACCTGTGGAGCTTTCAAAAAAAGGAAATTGAATCAGCCCAACTTCAGCCTGGCGAAGACCAGAAACTGGAGACGGAAAAGCGGGTCTTGGCCAATGCGGAAAAGCTCTATGCCGCATCCATGGCGGCCTACGACTCTCTCTATGACGCTGAAGCCTCTGTGATCGCCAACCTCGGCGTAGCCCGCAAGCACCTGGAAGAACTGGCGCGATTTGATCCTAAATTTCAAGAGTCTCTCACAGCATTGCTCACCGCCCGGGCTGCCGTGGAAGACGTAAGCGCCACCGTGCGCGACTACGCGGAGGCCATTGATGCTTCTCCGGAGCGTCTGGCCGAGGTGGAAGATCGCCTGGCCTTGCTGGACAGATTGAAGCGCAAATACGGGGCCACCGTGGATGACGTGATTACTTATGGCGAGGATGTAGCCCGCAAGCTCAACGAGCTGGAGAACAAGGAAGAGATCATGGCAGGCCTGAAAAAGCAGCTTGCCGCGTCCGCCGAATCTTATCTCAGCGCCGCCCACGCTATCTCCAGGAAGCGCTATACCTCGGCCAAAGAGCTTCAGAAATCCGTGGAAGCGGAGATCAACCAACTGGCCATGAAGGCCCAGTTCAGGATTGAGGTCTTCGGCTCGGACGATCAAGAAAACTGGTCATCCACCGGCTTTGACAGCGTTGCCTACCTGATTACCACCAACCCCGGGGAGCCCCTTAAGCCGGTGGAACAGATCGCCTCCGGGGGAGAACTTTCACGGGTCATGCTTGCTCTGAAAGCCACCATCGAGGCAGGCAGGAAGGCTAAAGCGGGCGTGCAGCGCACCCTGGTGTTTGATGAGATCGATACAGGAATTGGCGGTCGCGCAGCGGAAGCCGTAGGCAAGAAACTGAAGGGCCTGGCAAGGTCAAATCAGGTCCTCTGCATTACCCATCTACCCCAGATTGCATCGTTCGCCGATCACCATTATGTGATTGAAAAACGCGAGACCGCTGGCAGGACCAAGACCTCTGTCCGGCTGCTCAAGCCGGAAGAAAGAACGGAAGAGATCGCCCGCATGCTCAGCGGCGCCAAACTGACCGAAACCTCCCGCCAGCACGCCGAACAACTCCTGAAGGCGAACGGCTACTAATGAATGGTTACTAACTAGCGCGTCGCACAGAGTGTGTCATCCCGAACGCAGCGCCGCAATAGCTTGTGCACAAGAAGAACTGACAGGCGCGAAGTGAGGGACCCCGACAAATGTTCGGACTAAGATGCAGATTCGAGGTGCTCTACCCATACCTCCAGACCGCTATGATCTGGAAGTGGTTGAAGACCAGATTCTTGCCCGTATCGAGAATGAAGTCCAGCCCATGGACACGGCTTCAGCATAGAGATCTGTCCACTGCGAATTCTCACCAATGGCTGCTAAAGGCCGCGCCTTCAATACATTACTTTGACCGTAAGTGCTTTAACTGATTAAACTTAGATTAATTTTTTTACGGCCAAAAGGGTATAATCGTTACCAAAATGACAGTACCGGAATCCAAGACTCTGCTTCTTCTCAAGCCCCGTGGCTTTTGTGCCGGCGTGGTTCGTGCCATTGATATTGTCCGTATCGCGCTGGACGCCTTTGGACCGCCGATCTACGTTCGCAAAGAGATCGTGCATAACCGCTATGTCGTTGAGGAACTAAAGGCCAAGGGCGCCATCTTTGTAGACGAGGTGGATGAGGTTCCCGACGGTCAGCGGCTCATCTACAGCGCCCATGGTGTCTCACCAACAGTGCGTGAAGCCAGCAAGCTCCGCAACCTTCGCGTGGTGGACGCCACCTGCCCGCTCGTGACCAAGGTCCACGTTGAAGCCGTGAAGTACGCCAAGGGCGGATACAGCATTATTCTGATCGGCCATCGCGACCATGATGAAGTCATCGGAACGCTGGGGGAAGCGCCTGAGGTAACGCTGGTCGTGGGCAGCGTTGAGGAAGTGCAGCATCTGGAAGTCCCTGACCCCACCCGCATCGCCTACATCACTCAAACGACTCTGAGTCTGGACGAAACCAAAGAGATCATTGAGGCCTTGCGCACCAAGTTCCCATTGATCGAAGGCCCGCACGCGCAGGACATCTGTTACGCCACCCAAAACCGCCAGACTGCGGTGAAGGATGTTGCTCACCAGGCCGACCTGTTGCTGGTTGTGGGGTCGGAGAACAGCTCCAACTCCAACCGGCTGGTGGAAGTCTCAAGCAATCTTGGCACGCCATCCTATTTGATCGATAAAGCGGATGACATTCGCCCGGAATGGCTGAGCGGAATTCGCACCGTTGCCTTGACCGCCGGGGCCTCTGCTCCGGAAGTGCTGGTTGAAGAGGCGGTCGAGTTCCTCAAGAAAAAAGGCTTCAACAACATCGAAGAAGTTGAGGTCATGCCGGAAAATGTTCGTTTCGGCCTGCCTCCGGAGATCGTGGAAGCAATTGAAGCAGCTCCTGCTGCGGTTGCGGAGTAGTCATGAGCAAGAAGTTCGACAGGCATCCCGCGCAGATGCTTTTCGGCAAGATCGACGACATGCTTGGCCGGGTCGCTGAGGGTATTGAGGCTGCGCGCAGCTACCTCTTCTCTCTCCAGCATGAGGACGGTTACTGGTGCGGCGAACTGGAAGCCGATACCACGCTGGAATCCGATTACATCGCCATTCACACGCTTCTCGGGACCGGCAATCGCCGTCGCATGGAAATGGCGGTACCGGAGATCGTCCGCCACCAGAATGAAGATGGTGGTTGGCCCATTTATCGTGGAGGTCCATCCAACATCAGCGCCTCTGTAAAGGCCTACTTCGCGCTCAAACTCATGGGCTATCGGCCTGACCATCCGGTGATGGAGCAGGCCCGCAATCGGATCCTCGAACTCGGCGGCGTTACCGAGTGCAATACGTTTACCAAAATTTATCTCTGTTTTCTTGGACAGTATGACTGGGAAGCCGTGCCGGCCATTCCTCCGGAGATCGTGCTGTTTCCCAACTGGTTCTGGTTCAACATTTACGAGATTTCTTCCTGGTCGCGGGCCATCCTGGTTCCGCTTTCCATTGCTTATGCCAAGAAGCCGTTGAAGAAATTGCCTCCGCATCTGGAAATCGATGAACTTTTTGTCGGCGGACGCCACGGCAAGCATCTGCACCTGAAATGGACCGAGAAGGTCATCTCATGGCGTAACTTCTTCCTGGTGCTGAACCGGATTGTCCATTTTTGCGAGCGCTTCCACGTTCGTCCCTTGCGTAAGCGGGCGCTCAAGAAGGCGGAAAAATGGATGCTCGACCGCTTTGAAGGATCCGATGGTTTGGGCGCTATCTATCCGGCAATCCTGAATTCCATCATCGCTCTGCGTTGTCTCGGCTACTCAACCGACGATCCGCAGGTGATCCGCGCGCTGGACGAGTTTGAAAAACTGGGAATCGAAGAGCCCGGCATTCCCGATCACTCCGAGCCTACCTTCCGCATGCAGCCGTGTATGTCTCCCGTTTGGGATACGGCCTATGCCTTGTTTGCGCTGGGGGAGAGCGGCGTCTCCCGTAATGATCCGCGCCTTCTCAAATCGGCCGACTGGCTTTTGACCAAAGAGGTCCGCCAAAAAGGCGATTGGGCGGTGAAAGTCCGCAACGTGCAGCCGGGTGGCTGGTATTTCGAGTTCAACAACGAGTTCTATCCGGACGTGGATGACTCAGCCATGGTCTTGCTGGGTCTCGACAAGGTGGACAACCCACGCGAGCGTTATCAGTTGGACGTTTCCCGCCGCGCCATCGACTGGATCTTCGCCATGCAGTGCAAGAACGGTGGCTGGGCCTCGTTTGATCGCGACAACACCCGCATGGTTTTTCAGCACATTCCGTTCGCCGATCACAACGCCATGCTTGATCCGCCCACCGTGGACATCACCGGCCGTATTCTGGAGATGCTCGCGGCCTACGGAATGACCCAGGACGATCCGCGGATCCAGAAAGCGATCAAGTTTATCGTGCACGAGCAGGAGCCGGACGGTTCCTGGTTCGGCCGGTGGGGTGTGAATTACGTGTATGGCACCATGCAGGTGCTCCGCGGCCTGCAGGCCATCGGCGTGGACAATCACGAGCCTTATGTCCAGCAGGGCGCCGAATGGCTGCGTATGGTTCAGAACTCTGATGGCGGCTGGGGCGAAACTTGCGGGTCGTATGACGATCCGGCTACGCGCGGCATTGGCCCTAGCACTCCTTCGCAAACCGCCTGGGGCATCATGGGCTTGCTCGCGGCTGGCGACACGCGCAGCGAATCGGTTCAGCGGGGCATTTTGTACCTGCTCGAAACCCAAAATCCCAATGGATCATGGGTCGAGGAGAACTACACCGGTACAGGATTCCCGCGCGTGTTTTATCTGGCGTACCACCTCTACCGGGATTATTTCCCGCTGATCGCCCTCTCGACTTATTCGCGTGAATTCTCTGCGCTCTATGGCGAAGGGTCAGTGGGCTACGCAAGAGGATGAAAGGAATTGCAAATTTATAATTTTAAATTTGTAATTTAAAAATCAAAACCGAAGCCACCGCGGAAGGTCGCGGAGAACTCAGAGAAGTGCGTAGGCAAGGTTTTAAAATTTCAACTTATAAATTTGAAATTACAAATTGCGGGTCACGAGAAAACTGCATAGTCCGCAGCAAGATTCGGAGGGAGAAAAATTGTCAGTTCCCATATCCCAGATGTGGACGGTTACCAGCTACGTCCTGAAGCAGAAACTTTCCGGACGCAAACGCTACCCGCTCGTCCTGATGCTGGAGCCGCTCTTCCGTTGCAATCTTGCCTGCGCGGGTTGCGGCAAGATCCAGTATCCGGCGCACATCCTCAAGAAGCATTTGACGCCCGAAGAATGCTTCCGTGCCGTGGAGGAATGCGGCGCTCCCATGGTCAGCATCCCTGGTGGCGAGCCGCTCATGCATCCCCAGATCGCCGAGATCGTCGAGGGACTGGTAGCGCGCCGCAAGTACATTTATCTCTGCACCAACGCCCTGCTCCTCAAGGAAAAGATTGATCTGTTCCGTCCCAGCAAGTACCTGACCTTCTCCGTCCACATGGACGGCCAGCGCGAGCACCATGATTTTTCCGTGTGCCGTGAGGGTGGTTACGACATTGCCGTCGAAGGAATCAAAGAGGCTCTCAGGCGGGGCTTCCGCGTCACCACCAATACCACGTTGTTTGATGGGGCCGATCCGGCCAGTGTGCGCGACTTCTTTGATGAGATGATGGCGCTGGGCGTTGAAGGCATGATGCTTTCGCCCGGCTACTCCTATGATAAAGCGCCGGACCAGAGCCACTTTCTCGGCAAGGCGCGCACCCGTCGCCTGTTCCGGGCCATCCTGTCTAATCGCAAGGCGGAGTGGCGGTTCAATCTTTCTCCGCTGTTTCTGGAATTTCTGATGGGCAAGCGCGATTACGCCTGCACCCCCTGGGGTATGCCCACGTATAACCTCTTCGGCTGGCAGAAGCCCTGCTATCTGCTCCAGGATGGATATGCCGATACTTTTGCCGAGCTGATGGCCGCCACCGAATGGAACCAATACGGGACCGAATCGGGCAATCCCAAGTGCGCGAATTGCATGGTGCATAGCGGCTACGAGGCCTCTGCCGTCAACGCCACATTCAGTTCATGGCGCGGTTTTATGGCCACCGTTCGCGCTACCCTCTTTAGCAGCTACAAGGATGAAGGTGCGCTCAAGCTGTTGAATGAACCGGTGCGTCCTGTCCACAGCTACGATCCTCTGGTGCAGATTAGCGAGTCCGCCAGCCAGTTGGAGGAGACCCGGGCATGAGCAATTCTGACTTGGTGGGAAATGTCACGTCCGCGGGTTCGAACGTTGCCAGTCCCGACGTTTTGGAAGTTGCTCCCGGTACCAAGCACGAAAACCTGGAAGGCTGGATACCACAGCTGGCCTCTGAAAATGAAATTCGAACGGCTCTGGAAAAAGCTTTTGATTATCGTGGAGACGTGACCATCACCCGCAAAGACGGCAGCAAGATCGAAGGCTACGTTTTCGACCGTCGCTCGGGCAATACGCTCTCGGCGTCGGTCGTCCGCTTGCTTCCCAAAGAGGGCAATCAAAAGATCGCAATTCCTTACTCGGACATTGCGGCGCTGGCATTTACCGGCCGCGATACGGCCGCCGGAAAGAGCTTCGAAGCCTGGGTCAAAAAGTACTGGCAAAAAAAAGCCGCAGGCGAACAAAATATCGAACTCAAGCCCGAAGTCTTGGAATAATTTGCGGGAATTCCAAAAGCTGTTTACCGCAAAGGGCGCTAAGGACGCAAAGGAAACAACAGGCCATCTTTGAGATGACCTTGTGACTGTCATCCTGAGCGGAGCGCGGCAAGAACCTGCCCCAATCGTGAATGACTGGCGCGTAGTCGAAGAGCTTGTCCTGAGGCCAAGCCGAAGGAACCCCAGGATTTAGAATTTACAAAGCTGCATCAGGGAGTTCCAGAAAACCTTTTGGTTAAATTTGTTTTTCCTTTGCGCCCGTTGCGTCCGGAGCCTGCCCTCGAGCGGAGCGAAGGGCGGTGAAAAGATTTTGATCTTCAGTTTTCTGGCGGTGAAAAGGCATCTTGAGAGTACTCGTAACAGGAGCCACCGGGTTCGTAGGCAGTCACGTTGCGCAGCTTCTTGCCGCGCAGGGTGCTGATCTTCGTCTCCTGGTGCGGGCGTCAAGTAATACCGGGAACATCTCCGACCTTAAGGCCGAAAGAATCGTAGGCGATCTCCGCAACCCCGAGTCACTTAAGAAAGCCGCTCAAGGCTGCGAGTTTGTCTTTCATGTGGCCGCCGACTATCGGCTATGGGTGCGCGATCCCGAGCAGATGTACCGGTCCAACGTGGAGGGTACAAGGGCCATCATTCGCGCAGCCCAGGAGGGCGGCGTGCGGAGAGTGATCTATACCAGTTCCGTGGCCACCATGGGTTTTACCAGGGCAGGGCATATCGTCGACGAAACGTCGCCCGTCTCCGTGCGTGACATGGTAGGCCACTATAAGCGCTCCAAATTCATGGCCGAGCAGATCGCACTCGAAGCCGGACAAACCGGGGCCAACGTCGTGGTGGTGAATCCCACAACGCCCGTGGGCGAGCGCGACATTAAGCCGACACCCACAGGGCGCATCATCGTCGACTTCTTAAAACGCAAGTTCCCCGCCTACGTGGACACCGGCTTGAATCTGGTGGACGTATCGGAGGTGGCCCGCGGACACGTGCTTGCGATGGAGAAGGCGATCCCAGGTCAGCGCTATATTCTCGGTGGAGTGGATCTCACACTGAAGCAGATTCTCGACAAGCTTTCCGCGCTGACCAACCTGCCGGCGCCAACCGTGCGGGTGCCCCACGCAGTTGCTCTCGGATTCGCGGCTTTCGACCAGCTGATTACCGGCAAGATCCTGCGCAAGGAACCACGCGCCACCATTGATGCGGTGCGCATGGGAAGGAAAAAGATGTTCGCATCATCGGCCAAAGCCGAGCTCGTGCTTGGATATAAAGTTTTACCCATAGAAGATGCATTGCAACGGGCCATCAACTGGTTCAACACTCACGGCTACGTGGAAGGATCGGGAGCCGTGGCTCCTGTCAGAGCATGAATACCATCGCCATCATCGCCGCCTTGGATCGTGAGTTGCAGCCCCTGATTGATGCCGATGCTGGCGTCGGCGGCTGGAAGCCGTCTTCGTTTGTGTTCCAGGGAAAGACCTTTCGGGTCTTCGAACAGAAACAGGAGAACTTGGTGGCCGTTGCCGGTGGAATCGGAAGCCGGGCGGCCGAGCTGGCGGCCCGCGCCGTGGTTGCGCAGTATCGGCCGTACGCGCTGATCTCTGCCGGTTTGGCCGGAGGGCTCATTCGCAGCCTGAAAGTAGGATGCATTGTTACCCCCAACGTGATCATGGATGCCCGTACCGGAAACGAATATCGCTGCACGCTGGGCGAAGGTCTCATTGCGGGAGGAGTCCTGGTGAGTGCCGGTGAAATTGCCGGACAGGAATCCAAGCAAAAGCTGGTGCAAAATTTTCATGCGCTCGCCGTAGATATGGAGGCCGCCGCCGTGGCGGAGGTAGCCAGAGATGCTGAAATCGGCTTCTGCTGCGTGAAGGCCATCTCCGATGAGTTCAACTTCTCCATGCTGCCGCTGGACCAATTCGTAACTGCGGAAGGCAATTTTCTGACCGGCAAGTTTGCTGCTTGGGCGGCCTTACGCCCCTGGACTTGGCCCCGAGTGATTGCGCTGGGGCGGAACAGCAACCGGGCCACGCGAGAGCTCTGCGATTGGTTGAAGGCGCACGTCACCACGAGTCTCCGGCCCGGGAGAGTTGTAAGGCTCGAACCGGCCCCTAATGTTTAAATCCAATAAAATTCATATGTTTAAATTCAATAAAGGTCATTTAAATTTGAAGAATGATGAGCTGCCGAAATTCACGCTTGTCGCGAAGGTGGTCGCGGTTACGCAAATCGTTGAAAACAATAGAGACTTTAGCAATATAAGCCGACGCCGTGAGAAAATAGAAGGTTGATGCAGACAGCCACACAAACAGAATCCAGCGTCCGGCGTCAGATCCTCCCTAAGGTGATGAGAGCTGCTGTCTACCATGGACGGCAAGATGTGCGCCTGGAGACTGTCACGGTGCCTGAGATTGGGCATGGTGAGATTCTGGTGCGCGTTCACACCTGCGGCATCTGTGGCACTGATCTTAAAAAGATCGCCACCGGCTCGCATTCTGCTCCGCGAATTTTTGGGCATGAAACCTCCGGCCAGATCGTGGCCGCCGGAGAGGGAGTTGAGAACTTCAGGATTGGCGATCGCGTGATGGTCTTTCATCACATTCCGTGCAGGGAATGCTATTACTGTCGCCACAAGGTTTTTGCCCAGTGTCCGGTGTACAAGAAAGTGGGAGCTACTGCTGGTTTTGAGCCCAGCGGCGGAGGCTTCGCCCAGTATGTTCGAGTCATGGATTGGATCGTCCGTGACGGAGTCGTCAAGCTGCCGGACAACGTTTCCTACGAGCAGGCGTCTTTCATCGAGCCCGTGAATACCTGCATGAAGGGTATTGAAGCGCTCGACATCCGGTCCGGCGAAACCCTGTTGGTCATTGGCCAGGGGCCAATTGGTCTGATACTTGCGATACTGGCAAAACGGGCAGGAGCAAAAGTCGTAACTTCCGATTTGCATCCCCAACGCCTTAAAATAAGTGAAACCTATGGACTTAAGCCGAACGTGAATGCCGCCTCTGAGGATCCGGTCAAGGTTGTCCGTGATCTGACCGATGGGCGCGGCGCCGATACGGTGATTCTGGCCGTTGCAGGTAACAACCTGATTCGCACTGCGATTGATGCGGCCCGGCCCGGCGGCAAGATCATGTTGTTTGCCCAGACGCAGCGCGGTGAGGTGTCCATTGATCCAGCATCCATTTGCGTCGATGAAAAGATGCTTTTAGGCTCTTATAGTGCATCCGTAGATTTACAGGAAGAGAATGTCAGGCTCGTCCTTGGTGGAGAGATTGACTTCGCCAGGCTGATTACACACCGGTTCAGTCTGGAGCAGGCCGTGGAAGCGCTGGAACGGGCGGCCCATCCGGCGGCAGATTCGATGAAAATCGTAATACAACCTGGAATGGAGTGGGAAAAAGTTTAAGTGAAATCACACATGACAGCGGCCGTTCTCTACGGCAAAGAAGACGTAAAAATTGAACGAGTGCCTATCCCCGCCCTGGATGCCGGGGAAGTCCTGGTCAAAGTGAATGTCGCCTTGACCTGCGGCACTGACTTAAAGGTCTATCAACGCGGCTATCACGCCCGCATGATCGTCCCCCCGGCGCTCTTTGGGCATGAACTCTCCGGGGTGATTGAAGAGGTCGGTCCAGGTGTGAGGGACTTCCGCAAAGGAATGCGCGTGGTGGCCCTGAATTCCGCCCCTTGCAGCTCCTGTTTCTATTGCCTCAAACACCAGGAAAACCTGTGTGAAGATCTTCTGTTTAACAACGGGGCCTATGCCGAGTACATCAAGATTCCCCGGCGTATTGTTGAGTCCAACATGCTGGCCCTGCCGGACGATGTGAGCTTTGAATCGGCGGCCATGACCGAGCCTTTGGCCTGCGCCCTGCGCGGGTTGCAGGAAACCGGAGCCGACCTGGGCGATACGGTTACTGTAATTGGGGCCGGGCCGCTGGGACTCATGTTGATTCAGGTGGCCAAGCTGGCCGGCTGCAACGTGATTGCCGTGGTCAAGCGCGATGAGCAAACCAAGGCAGCCAAGCGCTTTGGGGCCGATGAGGTTGTACACATAGGAAAGAACAAAGAACCAGTTGCCGCCGTGGTCCACCTGACTGAGGGACGCGGTTCAGACTCGGTGATTGAAGCGGTTGGGCGTCCGCAGGCCTGGCAATGGGCCGTGGAAATGGTCCGCCGTGGTGGCGTAGTGAACTTTTTCGGCGGATGCGCGAACGGCACCAAGGTCGAACTGGATACCAACCGCTTGCACTATTCCGAAATCACCTTGAAGGCCACCTTCCACCATACGCCCCAGACCGTGCGCAGGGCCTTTACCCTGATCGCGGAAAAAAAGATCAAGAGCACGGACTATGTTACTGGTGAGGCCCCGCTTTCCAAGTTGAAACAGGTCTTGCAGCAGATGCTGGACCGTGGCAGCCAGATCAAGACCGCAATCATTCCTGGCCACTAGACAGTCTGTGAAAAGATTAGCGAATATACAGAGAGGATCTGTGTCATCCTGAGCGGCAGCGAAGGAACTGCTCCGCTGCTCTTCAGGTACACGAGAATCACGCTGCTGGCTGCTGGCAAGCCTCTGGAGGGCAAGGCAATTTTTGAATCACCTAGCTCTGGCATTTAGAAATAGATGTAACTGGGTCTTTGGAGGACGTGGGCTAACCAGCTTGCCGGAAAAGTTTTTTCGTAACCCAAAGCACAAATGTGCAAAGTAAGTGATACTGGGCTTTAGCCCCTGCAGGTCCAAGGCGAGCACGAATAAGACTTTTTCCGCAAACTGTTTTAGCAGTGCCGCGATCGGTGCTCTAATCGAAGATCATGTCGGTTTCGCCAACAAACAGTCTGGTGGGCTGGAACGCTTTGCCGGCTTCATACCGTATTCCGGAATCCGCTCCTTCGCTCCGGGACGCGCAAACTTATTGCGCGCAGCTGGCCCAGAGCCACTATGAGAATTTTTCCGTCGCCACTTGGTTCCTTCCCAAGCGGCTGCGCCAGCACTTCTTCAACGTCTATGCCTACTGCCGCATCTCCGACGATTTGGGCGATGAAGTAGGCGACCCGCAGCAGTCGTTGCAACTCCTCGACCAATGGGAGACCGAGCTGCATGCGTGTTATACCGGTGCGCCCCGCCATCCTGTCTTTGTTGCCCTGGCTGAGACTGTGCGCGAGTTCGGCATTCCCCAGCACGAGTTTTCCGATCTCCTGATTGCCTTTCGCCAGGACCAGACGGTCACCCGTTTTGATACTTTTGATCGTGTGCTCGGCTACTGCAAGTATTCCGCAAACCCGGTTGGCCATTTGGTGCTTTATCTGTGCGGCTACAGCGATCCTGAGAGGCAGCAGTTGGCCGACTGCACCTGCACGGCGTTGCAACTGGCCAATTTCTGGCAGGACGTCGCGGTGGATTACGGCAAAGGACGAATCTATCTCCCGCTGGAAGACCTGCGGCGCTTCGGGGTCTCGCCCGAAGATATTGCCCAGCGTCGCGCCACGCCCCAGTTCATCGAGATGATGCGCTTTGAAGTCGAGCGTGCCCGTGAATGGTTTGCCCGAGGGTTCCCGCTGATCAGGAAGGTGAACAAAGAGCTGGCCATTGATCTCGAACTGTTCAGCCGGGGCGGCCAGGAGATACTGAACGCCATCGAGCGCCAGGGCTTTGATGTCCTGGGGCGCCGGCCGGCGATCTCCAAACCGCGCAAGCTCTGGCTGGTGGCGCGGGCCGCCCTGGGCAAGCTTCTGTGAGTGATCAACTGGACCATGCCTACGCGGTCTGCCGGGGCATCGCGCGCCGGTCGGCCAAGAACTTCTATTATGGCTTTGTGGTGCTGCCTTCGGAAAAGCGCAACGCCTTCTGCGCTGTCTACGCTTTCATGCGCCATGCCGATGACATCTCCGATGGCCCCGAATTAGATCTCCGTGAGAAAAGGCTGAAGCTGGACGCCTGGCTGGAATCCGCCAAACAGGTTTTTGCGGGCAAGCCCACCGACGATCCCGTGCTGATGGCGCTGGCCGATTCGCAGAAGCGTTTCAATATCCCCGTGGACCTCTTCGAAAAGCTGGTTTACGGCACCATGCTGGATCTGCAGATACCGGTGCATGAGGGGTCGCCCGCGGTCGTCTGCCGCACCTTTGAAGAGTTACGCCACTATTGCTATCACGTGGCCTCAGTAGTTGGTCTGGTCTGCATCCGCATCTTTGGCTACCAGGACGCCAAAGCGGAGATGCTGGCGGAAGATTGCGGCCTGGCCTTCCAGCTCACCAACATCATTCGCGATATCAAGGAAGACGCTGGCCTTGGCCGCATCTATCTCCCTGAAGAAGATTTGGTACGCTTCGGCATCTCTCCGGAGCAACTCACGCACCAGGGCCTGAACGGAGACTCAAGATCGCAGCAGTTGCGCTCCGTACTGGAATTCGAGGCGGAGCGCGCGCGTCGTTATTACGACTCCGCCAAATGGCTCATGGAGCTGATTGACGAAGACAGCCGTCCGGCCCTCTGGGTCCTGGTGGAAATCTACAGCCGCCTGCTGAAAAAGATCACCGACCG
>DATMMY010000243.1:0-8753 GCA_035569515.1 Candidatus Solibacter sp.
ACTTTTTGGGTCTTCAGCGAAGAGGAGATCCGATTGAAATTGTTAACCAACTCCTCGTCTTCGATTTTCTCAAGGCCGGGCTCCGCTTTATAAAGCTCCCCGAGCAGAGCATTGACCTCTTCAAATTCCGAGAGCGGCTTCTCTCCCTGAGTCAGCCCCAAGCCGCCCTGGTGCCTGGCGAGGGCGGCTGCTACCATCCCTGAGAGCACATCGCCTGAACCGCCTTTGGCCATGGCGGGATTTCCGGTCATGTTGATCCAGAGCTCGCCCTCAGGGCTGGCGACAAGAGTTCCCGCTCCCTTCAGCACGACAAAGGCCCCGGTTTCCTTTGCCATTTTTCTGACCACTTCCAACCGTTCCGCCTGCAAATCCTTCGTGGGAAAGCCGAGAAGCCTGGCAGCCTCACCGGGATGAGGAGTCAGGACGCGCACAGCTGCGGGATCACCTCGACGAGCCAGTTCATCGTAGTGTTTTTCAAAGGCATTCAATCCATCCGCGTCCAGGACCAACGGCAAAGGGCAGTGGACCACAAACTGCCGGATGAACTCAGCGGTCTCTTCATTCCGGGAAAGACCGGGGCCGAGCACGATCACATCTTTTCCCGTCAGCAATTGGTCTACGCGTTTTCCAGCCGCCAGCGCTATGGTGCCCTCAGAGGTTTCCGGCAGGCCTTCGGTCATCAACTCCGAGGAAAAACCGGCAATGGTGGACTGCACAGACCGAGGGCACGCAATCGTGACCAGACCGGCGCCTGTTCGCAGAGCGGCCATCCCGGCCAGGGCTGCCGCGCCGGCCTTTCCCAGCGAGCCCGCAATGACCAGAACATGGCCAAAATCACCTTTGTGCGCGTCTTCCTGACGCGGAGGGAATACCATGGCAACGTCCTGGGCGGTGGTGACGTTCTGCTCCAGCTCATCGTCGATCGACGATGATTCGATGCCCAGTTCAGCGATCGCTATGGGGCCGGACGTAAGCTGGCCGAAGACATGCGCAGGCTTGGGGGCGATGAATGTAATCACAGCGTCTCCTAAGACTACATCCTGCCCCGGCGCAATTGGCTCCATGCTGTCTGCATCAACTCCGGAAGGCACGTCTACGCAGACGATCTCTCCATCAAAGTCGTTGATGATCTCCACCGCACGCCCGACTACTCCCCGCAAAGGCGGCTTAAAGCCGATGCCCAGAACGGCATCAACCATTAGATCGGCCTCCAGGGCCTGCTGGACGGCCTTGGATTTGAAATCGGATTCTTTGGAGATCCACAAGGGCTTGACAGTGGCGGGGAGCCGGCCGCACCAATAGGCGGCATCTGTGCTTAATTCATTTGCTGCCCGCGCCAGCACAACCACGGTGACCTCTTTCCCCATTTCCCGGAGGGCCGCAGCGGCAACAAAGCCGTCTCCTCCATTATTGCCCTTGCCGCACAGGACGCAAACGGAATCAAACGTGAAATGAAGCAAGCAGAATTGGGCCACGGAAAAGCCGGCGCGCTCCATAAGAATCCGTGTCGAGAGCCCGTGTTTTGCGACTGCTTCTTGCTCCAGCCGGCGCACTTCATCACTGGTAAGTATTTTCATAACGAGGGTGAAACAACTTGCGACGCCATGGCCTCCAGCTTAGCAAGTTGCGTTGGCTCTCCCATAGCAATCAGATAATCGCCTGCATGGATGACCTCATGAGCGCGGGGATTGAAGCGTGTATCGCCCCCGGCGCCACGGATGGCCAGTACCATAATTCCAAATTGATTGTGAATGCCGGAATCTCCGACGGTAGTTTCGGCCAAAGGAGACCGCTCTCCCACATGAATTTCCTCAATGAGCATCTCAAATGTCCCGGAGCGGGAGGTGGCAAGATCAAGGAAATCAACAACGTTGGGGCGAACGAAGCTCTGGGCAATCCGGTGTGCGGCGGCGGAATAGGGAGAGATGACCACATCTGCTCCAGCAGTCTTTAGATGCTTTTCCGCGCGCTCCTCGCTGGCGCGGGCTATGATTTTTACGCTGGACTTAATGCTCTTGGCTGTAAGCACAATATAAATATTCGTGGCATCGGTGGTGGTGGCGGCCACCAGTCCGCGGGCGCGCTCAATACCGGCCTGTCGAAGGATTTTATCGCTGGCTGCATCCCCTACCAGAGCCGGCCACTTGGGATCCAGCTCAGCCAGGCTTTTTTCATTGCTTTCGACAATGACAAACGGATAGGGTTTCCTGGCAAGTTCAAGGGCCACACTGCTACCGACGCGTCCAGCGCCACAAATAATGTAGTGGTCTTTCAGATTGGCGATTTCGCGTTCCATTTTGCGCTTTCCAAACACCTTGCCAAGCTCGAATTCTAACAAAGCTTGAGTCAGCGCCCCGATTAGCAAGAAGACTACTACTACGCCGGCAATGATTAATCCAACGTTGAAGACCCGTCCCGCATAGGAGAGAGGATGAACTTCTCCATATCCGATGGTGCTGAAGGTGATCACGACCATGTAGAAGCTGTCAAACCATGACCAGCCCTCAATGTAATGAAAGCCGGCAGTACCGACTGCGGTCAGCAGCACGACAGCGGCAACACAGGCCTGTAATGCGCGCAGTCTCTTCAAGTCCGCTCCTGGGTTCCGATTCTAAAGCAAAAGCCCTTACCCCCTAGGACTCAGGCCAGCTTAGGTTGTGAGTAGCCATAGAGTAGCCATGGAGTTCAAAGTTTGGTCCAGGCATTCCTCTCCAGAGTTTCTGGTTCTCGCAACCATCCCGCCAGGGATGGTTGGGGCTGTTACTTGTCTCGCCTGCGCTGGGTCTACACTCAAAGTTAAAACGCTATAAGAGTTATTTCAGGTGCTGGTCAAACCACTGCATGGCCCGCTCGATCACGTCTTTCTGGTGTTCCCGGCTGGCGAACATGTGGCCTTCGTGTTCGTAAACCACGAATTCGGTCTCAACGCCCAAGGTCTTCAGGGCGTGCCAGAATTCATACGATTGGGGCGTTGGACACTCGCCGTCGCTGTCTCCTACTAAGACCAGCGTTGGTGTCCTGGCCTTCTTGATAAAAGTGATGGGAGAGCTCTTGGCATATACCTGGGGGTCGTCATAGACTGAGGCGCCGAAAAACGGGATCATCCACTGGTCAATCTGGTTCTCGCCGTAATAGCTCTGATAGTTTGCGATTCCAGCGCCAGCCACGGCGGCGGCAAAGCGGTTGGTCTGGGTAACGCCCCACATCGTCATGTAGCCGCCATAGCTCCAGCCGGTCAGACCAAGACGATGCTCGTCAATAGGAGCTTCTTTCAGCGTCTGGTCCACGCCGGTCATAATGTCGCGCCAGTCGCCGTAACCGAAATCTTTGACGTTGGCGCGGGTAAAGTCTTCGCCTTCGCCAAAGCTGCCGCGCGGGTTGGGCTGGAAGACGAAATAACCGGCACTGGAAAGGGCCACTCCGAAACTGTGCGATCCCGGCCAGGAGGAGCGCGCCATGGCGCCGGGGCCGCCGTGAACATTCACCACCATTGGGTATTTTTTGGATGGATCGAAATTGCGCGGATAGAGCAGCCAGCCCTGGAGCTTGAATCCTTCGTTGGTCCAGTGGATGCTCTTGGCCTCACCCCAGGCCGGCTTGAGATTGGCATTGACTGTGGTGATCTGTCGCCAGTTGCCGATAGGGCCAACCCAGACTTCCGGTGGATGAGCCAGCGATTGCCGCACCATGGCGGTCACCATTCCATCCGCAGAAAGTGAGACGGCCGTGCCCCAGCCATTCCCGCTGATCAGGTCTCCAGTCCGGTAAAGCGTATCGATCTTTCCACTGCTCACGTCCACGGTGGCCAGGCCGCTGCCGCCGTCGATCTCTTCGCCGAAAAAAATCCTCTGTCCGGCTGCGGTCGAGGTCCATGTAAGCCAACTGGCTGAGGCCTTCATACCCGGAGTAATATTTCTGGCCTCGCCCCCTGCGGCAGGCACAACAAAAATATCTCCGCCCACGGAAGGCTCGTCGCTCATCAGGCCTTCGATGAACGCTACAGATTTGCCATCGGGCGACCATGCGGGGTTGGCGATCTGGAGCGGGGTCTTATGGATAGACTTCATCTCTCCGCCAGTGGCCTCAATCGTGTAAAGCTGCGCGATGTACCAGTTGTTATCGCCGTTGCCGTGCGCTGCTGTGGTCACGAAACGCTTACCGTCCGGCGACCAATCATATTCATAGACATACATGTCGGCGGGAGAGATCTGCCGCAGGTTGCCGGAAGCCACGTCCACCAGTGTCAGCCTCTGCTCCGTCACGCTTTCCTTGATGACTCCGGTCTGGGCCACCTCCGCCACCAGCGGCCCTGCGGCGCGCTCTGCATTTTCGGTGAACAGCAAAGCAATGGTCTTGCCGTCCGGCGACCAGCCGGGCGTGGTCAGGAAGCCTTTCACATTGGTAAGCTTTTTCGCGGTGCCGCCAGACGCACTGACGATGTAGAGTTGCTGCTGGCCAGACTTCGCCGCGTCGGAAAGAAAAGCCAGATTCTTGCTGTCCGGTGACCACGAGATGGCACCTTCATCGTGAAAAGCTTTTCCGTCCCCGGCAGTAATCCGGCGAGGCTTGGCGCCTGCGGCTTGGGTTGCTGAAACCTGCGTTGCTGAAACCTGGGTTGCTGAAATATAGATGGCAGAACTCTCCACCCATGCGACCTGCTTGCCGTCCGGCGACATAGCAACACCGGAGAAGCCCCTGGCGGCAAAGAGCGTGCGTACCGTCTCGTCCATAGCAGACATGGAGCCGGGAGACTGGCTCATAAGCAACGGCGCGGACAGCACTAATGCAAGAGAAATTAAGATGGTCTTTTTCAGTGATGCGGTCATTATCAGATGCTCTCCTGATTGCAAGGTCTAATGTTACAAAAATCAATTTGAAAGTGCTTCGCCGGTTCGAACAAGGCGGGGCGCCGCTCCCCGGCCAAACCTCAGGATATTCGCGGTAGCCGCTATAGTAGCATTGCAGAAGATCGCTGCCGCGGTCTTCCCCTCGTTTCCCAAATATGGATATACTGGCGCTCGCGGGTTGATGACGCAAATAGTTGCGCACGGAGGTTTCCGCCATGACCAAAGGGCGTTTGGGGTTTCTCTTACTGGCACCTGGCCTGTTCCTGTTACTTGCCGGGAGCATGCATCTCAATCGCAAAACAACCGTAGCTGCGAATGTGTTGCCTGCCCAGCTTTTGTCGTTGGCCTCGCCTCCGACTCCGGCTTTTAATGTGTGCAAGGGCACTTTTGCGCTATGCACCAAGGCGCCGTGCGATCCGGTCATCAAGAAAACAGCTGACGGCACAAAAACCATTGAGTTTTCATGTGCATGCAAGGCGCAGGTGGGCTACTCCGCGGGACCATATGTTCCGAATTCCAAAGACCAATGCCAAGACGTACCGACGGCTGGTCCTTCCCCAGGTCAAAAGATTCCGTCGCGCTATTCCCCAATCACGAGCTATGTGGCTTGCACAAACCATCGGGCCTGGGCCTGGTGCCTAAACATGCCTTGCACGGTCGACAATCTCGATAAAACCAAAGCCACGTGTGCGTGCCAGGTAGCGAGTGGCGAGCCTTATATTGCTGTCCCTCCCGACGGCCAGTACAGCCAGACCGGGTGTACTGAGAAATATGTTTCCTCGGCAACGATTCAGGATGTTTTGCACATTACTGAGTTTCTGACGACACCAGAGGGCAAGAATCTGCGACCGTCCGTCATCACGCTGTTAGTGCCTACTCCTACGCCCACACCTGTGCCTTAGCCTTAGAGCGCTTTCAGAATTAGTGTAGACGAGTCTTTCTTTGCCTCGTGCTAGAACAGACTGCGAAGAAGTAGCAGTCACGCCTGTACAAACGGGTGCTGGGAAAAAAGTGTTCAGGGGCTGAAGCCCGGTTGATTTTGAACGCTATCGGCACGAGTAAACTCATGCCCTGATACAAATCAACCACTGAATGCTGAGGTTTCTTGCAAGCTGTGAACTTGTGCCCTGACACAAATCTGTAGCTACACTATTTCTGAAAATGCTCTTAGCACGACGAGCTCAGAAAACGATTACCAGCGAAACCACAGAGGACACAGCGGCCAAGCCGCGACCAAAACCTTACCGCGGATTACGCGGATGCACGCGGATTCTGGCTTGAGGTATCACCAAGAGCAAATGTCATGCCGCAGCATTTCGTCTTCGCAGAAAATTCACATCTGCTTAATCATTCTTAAACATCGGCCACATAGGGTTCTCCTTTTGTTTGTTTGCTGAAATTTGCATTCATTTTGAAATGGAGGAGAACAATGGTTCGCTGGCGGCATCTATCCTTATTAATCTTGATCGGGCTGTTCTTTTGCCCAATCTTTGCAACTTCTCAATCTATCTTTGGCGACATCAGTGGCACGGTTACAGATCAGTCGGGGGCGGTGGTTCCGGGAGCCACAATCAATGTGACCAACCTGGACACAAAAAGCGTCCACACCTCAACGACCAACGGCGAAGGGGTTTTCCGCGTGGTGAATCTTGATGCCGGCAGATACACTCTGGAGGTCACGGCCAAGGGGTTCACCAGCGTTAAGTACGAGGATTTTTCTCTTCTGGCCCGCGAGTCGGCGCGTAAGGATTTCCGGCTCAACGTAAGCGCGACCGGGGAGACGGTTGAGGTGCAGGCAACTCCGAACCTCAGCGACCAGTTGACGGTGTCTGATTCCAAGAGCGGTGACCAGATCAATTCTCTTGCCCTGAACTTCCGCGCCACCAACAGTACCAGCCCCATCAACGTGGCTAATCTCACGCCAGGCGTTCAGCCGGACCGCAGCGGCAACATCTCAATCGCTGGCGGCCTGCCCTATTTCACTTCCTTCTCGATTGATGGAGTCACCACCTCGAATGTCCGCTTCAACGGTCCCAACAGAGACTTGTTTCCTTCGATCGAAGCAACTTCGGAATTCAAGGTCAACACCGCCAACAATAATGCGGAATTCGGGCAGGTCAGCGACATCACTGTAATCAGCAAGAGCGGTACCAACAACATCCACGGCGGCGTCTATTGGTTCCATCAGAATGCGGCGCTGAACGCCAAAGACCCATTCGCCTTAATCAAGCCCAAACTGGTTGCCAACGATTTTGGCGTCTATACCGGCGGACCTATCTGGAAGAACAAGACCTTTTTCTTCTTTGATTATGAAGGCACGCGACGTCCGCAGCAGGTTCCGGTAAACCAGGTCTTGCCGCCGGTTCCATGGCGTACTGGGGACTTTTCAAGCCTTCTGCCGACAGTACAGCTCAGGAATCCTTTCAATGGATCACCGATTCCCAACAACAATCTGGCAGCTGCAGGTTTGGTGAACCCAGTCTCGGCCAAGATCGTAAGCGCCTTATTTGCCACGCCTAACAGTCCAACCAATACAAATCTCAGCGCACCTAATTTCCAGACCAACTTCGCCGGCAATTACACGTTGAACAACTACGACGGCCGGATTGATCACACCTTCACTTCCGGTCAAAGAGTGTTCGTCCGCTACACCCATAAAGATGTAACAACCCTGGGCACCGGGGGCGATCCCAACTTCAATACCCAGTTAGGCGGCCTCTCGGGCGTGAGCGAACTGCGCAACCTGGCGGCTTCTTACAACTGGGTGATCAATTCCAATATGGTGAATGAGCTGCGCGGCGGCTTTACCTTTGCGAATTTTGTGAATACTTATCCTCTGTCGGCGCAGGGCGCATCTTTGATCCAGAACTTTGGCCTCAATGGACTGCCGCCTGCGCCAAAATCCGGAGGCATTCCTGATATTTCCATTGCCGGATTTATTGACACCAACGGGATCGGCAGGCCGCGGACGATCCAGAACCATACGTACCAACTCAGCGACAACTTCACGTGGCTGTGGCACTCGCACACTCTTAAATTTGGTTTTGATTACACGCGTCTTTCTTTCCAGGACTTCCTCACCTTCACCAGCGGAGATGAATTCGGAGACTACTTTTTCAGCGGTGCACTCACGCGAAATTCTTTCGCAGATTTTCTAGTGGGCCTGCCCTCGAATACCGACTTCGCCCAGAACGGCCCGGACACCAAACCATTTGCCAATCAGTATGCCTGGTTCGCGCAGGACGAATGGAAGGTCAACTCGCAGTTCGCCGTAAATTATGGATTGCGGTATGAAGTTCGGCCTCCCTTTGATGATGCCACGCACCAACTGGCGCAGTTCGACCGGAACTTCCCTGGCGGACGAGTGATCGTGCAGGATGCAACCGGCATGAGCCTGGTCTCGCCCTTCTTCCGGTCGTCCATTGGAAGCACGCCGCTGATCCTGGCGCAGGCCGCCGGGCTGCCCCACGCTCTGCGCAAGACCTATTACGGTAATTGGCAACCCAGGTTAGGTTTTTCGTGGCGTCCATTCAACTCATCCAAGACCGTGATACGCAGCTCGATTGGCGTGTACTCCGTTCCATTGGTCGGATCGGTCCTGTATTCGCTGGCGGGCGTAGCCACCAGCAATTTCGTGAATTTTACCCAGAACATCTCCGGCGGCTCAGCATCTTTGCAGTTCCCGAATGTGTTCCCCACCGGCGGCGGATTGCTGCCCGTATGTCCTCCGGCCTGCCAGGGATACCGGCGCGCCAATCAGGTTGACTTGAAAGATCCCAGAAACATCCAGTGGAGCTTTTCCGTGGAGCGCGACCTGGGATGGCAAACGACAGCTCGGGCGACCTACACCGGCTCGCATACCACGCAACTCGTATACAGCCCCGATCTCAACCAGGTAGCGCCCAA
>DATMMY010000244.1:0-3252 GCA_035569515.1 Candidatus Solibacter sp.
CAATCGCGACATGTATTCGGATTGCTATGCTGACGTGGTGAAAACGTTCGCGCCCTACCCTGGGGCCAGGATCGTGCGCGGCATGGTGCCCGATACACTCTCCGCCATTGATGCGGAGCGTATCTCGTATCTCTCCATCGATATGAACTGCGCTGAGCCGGAGATTGAAGCCGTGCGTCGCCTCTGGCCGCGCATGATCTCCGGAGCAATTGTACTTCTTGACGATTACGCAGGGGGCCCTGCCTACCATCCCCAAAAACAGGCATTCGACGGTCTTGCCCAGGAACTCGGCTTTAAGATTCTCACCCTTCCCACTGGACAAGGACTCATTGTAAAAACGCAATAATCAGCCACGATGAACCTGTGGCGGCAATTATCAGAGTGTAGGGAGAGGATCAGTGTCATCCTGAGCGGCAGCGAAGGAACTGCTCCGCTGCGCTTAAGGTACACGAGGATCGCTCTGCTGGTTGCTCAACAGCCTCCGGAGGGCCGCCACAAATGAACACGAATAGGAAAACCAGAAAACACGAAATAGATAAGCCAGAGGCATAAATTTCTTCTCTTTGCCTTTATTCGTGTTCATTCGCGTTAATTCGCGGCTAAATCTTCTGGTCTTCTGCTCAAACCCGGCCGCAATGCAGTCACGGTCATCGCCATGATGCAGCCAATCAATCCTGCGGTTGGATGATTCAGGATTGTAGGCGAGGTCAGGGACAGCACGGCTTCTCCCAACATGGCAGCGATCAGCCCGGCCATCACCGCGGAGTTTTCCGGTGACAGGTTGAGAGTGCGCAAGTTTTTTATGCACCGCCGGAAGTACTTCCACAGCAGCACGAGAAATATGATCAAGACCGGAACGCCAAGCCGGAAGGCAACCTGCAAGTAAAGATCGTGAATATAGTGATGGTCAACCTGCTCGCCTTTGGGCCCCTCAAGAATCGCATCTCCGGCAATTTCAAAAGTTGCTCCAAGGCCCTTTCCCACAATGGGGTGCTCAGCAACCTGCGGCAAGATCAAAAGGTATTCGAGTATCCGCCTTCCGGACTGGACTTGGTTCTCTTCCGATGCGCTGCTGAACTGCACAACGCTAAAACCGATGCGGTCGACAATGACGGAACCCAGCCCTGACGCATACAAAACCGGGGTCACGATGAGGCAGGAGGCAAAGGCCCACTTGAGTATCGTGCGCCTGGCCCGGCTGCGCAGCAGCATCAGCAAGAAAAGCGCGGAGACAAATGTGGCCACCCACAGCCCGCGGGTAAAGCTCCAGATCAGATTGACAGCCAGAATGCCCATACCCGCAAGAATCCATTTTTTGGTCTTTGCTACGGTAAGCGTGGCCAGTAAAACGACGAAGGCAATGGGCGCATTCAGGTTGATGGTTCGGGCCACATCAACGCCCCTCTGGTTCAGGTGAGGAAGATAGCTGGCGCCCATGAGCCCATCCGCTGTTTGCAGCGCAGATGCCGCGATGACAGTGCCGACGATGACATTTGCCATGGTCTGGAACTGTTTTTCGGTTTTCACTAATACCTGTGTCAGAAAAAACAGTAAGGCGAACTCGACTATCTGATAACCGTCCCCCATGGCCCAAGAGGCACGATTGCCCCGGGCAATTCCGTAGACGGCTCCGAAGGCCGCAATCAAGCACAGCAGCAGCGGCACGCGGAGAGAGCCAGGCGGAAAAGGAAGCTTGAAACCCGAAACCAGCACGATCCCCGCGAAGCAGTTCCAAATGAGCAGGACCGCAATCGCAACGGAGACAAAACCCGCTTCCAGCAGGAACGCTATCGTGCCGATCAGGTAAAACACCGTGAGCCCAAGATTGACGAAGGGATGAAGCAAGAAAGCAAATGAGCTCAGGACAACTACCCCTGCGAGAAACACGTAAACCACATCTGACGGACCAAGGGATCCCAGTTGGATCAGGGCCGTCACCGCACTGATCGCCAGGATGCAAACGGAAGCCAGGAACACCTTGTGGCGCTTGATTTCAAATGCCGGAAATTGGCCAGGAACAGTAGACACGGCGTGAAGGTTCGTCTCTAGGGAATGCTCTGAGCATTATACGGTAAGCTCCGCAAGGCCCGGATGCACCAGAAATAACTTACCGCTGATTCGCGCTGATCAACGCTGATTGAACCGGCCATGACGTCGCTACTTACTTAATTCACGAGTAGCCATGGGGTAGCCATGGAGTATCCAAAAGGACCGGGGGTACTAACTGGTAACTATTGATTTCGACAGCCCTGGGCTGGCACACTCCCACATCGTGGCCAGCCCTTATCTCAAATATTCGGTTGTCAAAGAGCTTATTCTGGCAGTCCCTTGGGACGTTAAGCAAAACGCTCATTTATCCGTGCCAGCGTGACAAACCGCATAAACATTGGCTTTCCGCGGCACGGATAAGTTTCCTGGCACGGATACCAGCGGTGCCAACCTTCGCCTTAAACATGGTTTCAATGCTCGGGCGAACGGTATTCGGCCCAGGCGCTTTTTCATCGCGTCTGTTGGCATGGTAGCCAGAGTTGATCTACCACAGCAACATTACGGGGTAAATTGTTGGGGAGCGGTCAGCACTCAGCGCAATGACGTCCAGCTAAGGATTTGCGTGGATTTCGTTTAGCGCAGTTCCCGAGTTGGTGTAGCCACCAGCCTTTTTGCGCCAGGGCTAAAGCCCTTTGTATTTGTACTCGAAACACGGCTCCTTCGGCTTAACCTCAGGACAAGCTCTAAAGGGCCGTTCTTCCACCGGTGGTCGGGATACAGCAACTCCACCTGTGCTGCCCAGTTCTGCTCGACCGATGGCCCCGCAGATATGCCAGATGCGACTCCTGCGTGGCCACAAACAGATATCCCTGCGCCCGTGTGGAACCGCATTAGCGGCGGGACAGATACGACGCCGCAGAAGGAATGCCTTCCACGCGGCCTTCAAAGATATTGGAGAACTCCGTCACTAACTCGTCGTGGAGCAGCGCGTTGCTGGCGAGCACCTCTCTGCTGTCGATGGCAAAAGGTCCGGCGGCGAAATTGGTTATCTTGCCTCCAGCCTCCTCTACCAGCAGGACGCCGGCGGCCGTGTCCCAGGAATTCAGGTTGAATTCCCAAAAGGCATCGTAACGTCCGCACGCCACATAGCAAAGATCCAGGGCCGCCGATCCACCTCGGCGCACGCCATGAGAGCGCAGCGTGATCTGGTGGTAGAAGTGGATGTTGGGGTTCTTGTGCCGCTTATGGCTGGGAAAACCTGTG
>DATMMY010000245.1:0-17942 GCA_035569515.1 Candidatus Solibacter sp.
ATCGGATGGAAATCCTCGGGCAAATCATTTACAGCTTAGTACTTACAGACAAGCCAGTGTGAACTCGCAGAACTCTATGAATATAACAAGGGCCAGCTCGCGGAGTCAACACCAGACCTCAACGGTAATCGAACATTACTCCATGATTTGCGCAAGTGCGCCGTGCAGCGTTCGCTCCGCAAGTATCAACCTCTCCGCGGCCACGCCGCTACGGGCCCCGTAAATCGATGAGAACATAAGGCCGGACTTCACGGTACCTTCACGACGCCTCATGCCCCAACCCCTTTTGAGGCTTTCCTCCGTGTGACTTCGTGTCCTCTGTGGTTATGGTTTGGGTTTTCGGTTTTGGCTGTGGTTTTGGTTTTGTCTTGCTCTCTCCGTACCCGCAGTTTCGAAATTCTTCGCAAATTGAAAAATCGAGAGCAAGAAACGGCCTATCGAGCGTTCCTGGAGCAGCATTCGTTTGCCAGGGCTGATTTTCGCCCATTCGCAGCCTCGCCGGTCACCGTGGCTGTGGATACCATGTAGCTTCTTACAGCCGTATAGCCTTGAAGAAATTGGAGTGAGAAACTACACTGAATGCTTCACTTTCTACTAATCTTTGCTTCAAAGAGGTCCGCAAGGGTGAGAGCCCGGCGGGGAGGATGCATGCATCGGTCTGCCATTGTAACTTTATTACTCTTGATTTCCGCTATTCTGGCGGGCTGTGGCGGTGGTTCCAGCAAGACCAATACGACACTTAGTCAGATTGTGGTGTCTCCAACTTCCTTCTCGCTGAACTCCGGGGACGTGGCGCAACTTACTGCGACTCCCGAGAACTCCGCCAATGGGACCGTCCTGGCAAACCTCACTTTCACCTCTTCCAACGCCAATGTGGTTACAATTTCCAATACCGGCCTGATCTGTGCCGGAATTTGGGACTCTCTCACGACTCCGATCAATTGCAATGGCTTCAACGGCCCCAACCCGATCACGGGAACATCCACCATTACGGTGAGCTCGCAGGGAATCAACAGCAGCCCGGTCACTGTCACAGTTCACCCGAAAGTCACTAAGATAACCGTCGATCCGGTTCCCGGCTGCACTTCCGACACTCAAACCAAGCAGTTCACTGCCCACGTGTTCAGCGGCACCATGGATATTACCAGCCAGGCCGGGACGCTCAACTGGGGAGCGCTCGACTCCACGGTTGCAAGCGTGGACACCAATGGGCTGGTCACAGCCCGGAACCCCGGAGCCACGGGAATATTTGCGAGCACTTCTGGAGTCACCTCGGCCAGCGTCCCTTACAGGACATGCATGCCGGTCATAATCCGGTTGCATGTCAACGGCGATCCGCCGGGAAATCCGACAACTTCCGCCAATATGACGATCGGGCAGACCCTGACCGTGCAGGCTGACATGCAAGACGAGATCGGCTTTGTGCTGAATAATGCGCCAGTCCTGATTGCCAGTAATAATCCTGCCACAGCAACCACCGCTGGCGGCATTCTGACCGCGGTATCCGCCGGCGGCGCGGGGATCACGGCAAGCTGTACGCCGCCCATTTGCGGAAATGGCTTAAACCAGCCGGTCTACAGCAACCTGTTCAGCGTGACCGTCCCCAACGCGGGAAGTCCGAATACCACGGTGTATGTGAGCACCTCTTTTGCTCCTCTGGGCGGCACTCCATCAACCATGGTTCCCATTGACACCAGCAACAATACGGCGGGAACAGCCATTACTCTGCCAGGCGTGCCGAATTCCCTGGTGATCGGAACCGCGGGAACTCGGGGATATCTTGGCACCAACGCGGGATTTGTAACTTTCGATACGGCGACCAATACCGTTTCATTGGCGGTGCCGGGCCTCATAGGTAAAGTCCTGGCGGTTTCGCCCAGCGGAACCAAAGCTATTTTCTCGAACGCCGCAAATGATCCCAGCACCGGCACTCCAATTGAGCCGAATCCTGCCAACCAGCGGATTTGGGTGTTTGACCAAGCAGCGAATACTCTCCAGAGCTTCATTGCCGCAGGCGCGGTCGCGGCGGCTTTCGATAACGATGGGTTCAAAGCCTTTATTGCCGCCAGCAACGGCAACGTCTATGTTTTCTCGCCGGCGCTTGCATTTCAGACATTGACCCCGGGCGGGTCGCCGAAAGACGTGGCCGCCCTGGCCTCTGGTCCTTTCACCTTTATTGCGAACAGCAGCAGCGTGAATATTTTTGCGACCTGCAACAATGCCCAGCTACCCGACCTTGCCCCGACCAGCGCCCCGCAGTTTATTCAGCCAATCCTGAATACCGACAAGATCGTGATTGCGAATGCGACCGGGCTCGATGTGGAAACGGTAACAACAACGCCTCCGGGCAGCGGATTCTGCCCTCCCACTGCGAGCTTCAGTAATAATTTCATTGATTTCGGGCTGGGAGCCTTCACTGCGCATCAACTGATCGTCGGCTCCTTTGGGGTACGCGCAGCAGTCCTCCCCGCAGGCATTAACAAAGTGCTGATCGGAGAGCTGCAAGGAGGCCCGCCGGTGTTGATTTCATTGCCCGCCGGCTCCACTGAGCCATTAGTCGGCGGCATGGTGCCGGATGGAAATACTCTCTGGGTAGCGGTGGCCGGAACCAATACGGTGGACAGGATTGAACTGGTCGGCAATACCGTTGTCGCACAGGTGGCTACCACGTTTAAGAAAACGGACAACACTGCCGCTCCTCCGAATTTGCTGGCAGTCCGGTCCAAGTAGCGCTGATATAAATTCCGGCAATTGAGTACGAGGATCCTGTCACCAGGTGACTCTCTATGCCCAAGACACCTTTCGACGTGGGCTTTATCGGGACCGGGAACATGGGAGCCATGCTGGTCCGTGCATTCCTTCGCTCGGGAAGCATCGAGGCAAAGAATGTCTGGGCGGCAAACCGCAGCCAGCAGAAGCTGGAGGTTCTGGCCTCTGAGTTTCCCGGCATTCACCGTGACCATGCATCTCACGTCGCCCAACGATCGGATGTCCTTTTTCTCGCCGTGAAACCCGGTGATACCAAGAATGTACTTGAAACCATTCAGGACAGTCTGCGGCCTGATCAGCTCTGTGTTTTCCTCACGAACGTATTCTCATTTGAACAGCTTGAGCAACGGCTGCCGTGCGCCGTGGCAAAACTCATTCCCACAGTGACCCAGCAGATCGGCCGTGGCGTGGCCCTCTTGGCCCATGGTCAACGGGCGACCTCCGAACACACTCTGCGACTGGAAAAACTCCTTGCCGGAACCTGCACTCCCTTGATTATCAAGGAGCATCAGATGCGCCTGTTCGCAGACATAGCGTCCTGCGGACCCGCGTTCCTGGCAGTCTGCATCGAAGAAATTTGCCGGCAAGCGCTGGCATTTAACGGCACCCTCTCCGCTGAAGACCTCACTGCGGCTTGTATCGAGACTCTGGGCGCAACCGCCGATCTATTGCGGACGGGCATGACGCCCCAGCAACTGGTTTGCGAGGTGGCCGTACCAGGCGGCATGACCGAAGCGGGGATCGCAGCCCTAAGACGACTCTTGCCCCAACTTTTGGCCTCAGTGTTTTCGGCGACCCGCCAAACAGAGCAACAGAAAGGACAGCTATTTTCGCTGGACTGAAGAGCGCCTGGAAGGAAACTAGCGAAAAAGCTTGAATACGGGCTCAAGATCCGGGCCCGACATCGTTCTTCTTTGTGCAGCCTTGCCCAAGGCAGGAACCTGCAGATACACGATGGTGTCTACACAGGAACGGAGCGCCCATGAAACCCATTCGAAATTTCTTGCTCACGATGGCATTGCTTTCTTGCAGCTGCGTTGCGGGCTGGTCCCAGGCCAGCACTCCTGAAGCCGCGCTCGCAGAAATGGCAACGGCTACAAAAATCGAAGATGTCGAAAAGCATTTGCCACTGAAATTGCACGACGCCCTGGAAGCTCTTTCACCCAAGGAAAAGACGGAATTTCGGAAAGAATTTTTGATCAGCGAACGGCTTGGACGTGAAGGCGTGAAGCTGCTCAAGACCGACGATGGACGGTCCTGGGACGTGGTAGCGGCGGATGGCGACCGGAAAGGCAGTATCTCGGTTAAGAACTCATTCATGTCCGGCAGTGATGCTCTTGTCCTTTTGCAAGCCAAAGAAAAAGAAAGCGATAAATCCCACACCTTCGTGGTCTCAATGCGTCTTGAAGAGGGTGAGTGGCGCGTCACCGGAGCGGGCGGCTTCCAGGAGATGGATTTTGAATCGGAAGAATTTCTCAGCCAATTTCGTCGCAATTCAGGGCATGAGGATTCCCAGGCAGCAGCTTTTTTGAGGACCCTCAATACGTGCATGATCGCCTACGCCTCTGCGTATCCCACCGTGGGCTTTCCCGCCAGCCTCAATGCGCTTTCAAGTGGAGAGAATTCAGAACCATCTCCAGAACACGCCATGCTGATCGGCCCTTTATCCGTTACCGGTCCCCTCGTCAAAGACGGCTTTGAATTTCATTACAACCTGATTGATCCCGGCAACGTGGAAGGGCATCAGGGAAAATATCGGATCACAGCCACACCGGTGGAATTCGGGAAGACCGGGACCAGGAGCTTCTTTACCGACGAGACCGCCGTGATCCGCTTCACTACGGAAGACCGGGAAGCCAACGAGAACGACCCACCGCTCTGATGCCAATCGGGAGGTCAGGACACGAAGGAGGCGTCAGAAAAGTTGCCCAAGCGTGTAAACGCTGGGAAATGTGACAGATAACGACAAGTCCCGAAGGGCGACACCCATTTGTTGATCGCCACAAGTCTTGCTTTTACCGGCCAACCAGAGCAAAAAATCTTGTACGCCTCGCCAACCGAGCTCTGCAGCTTGCATCTATATTCTTGATTTTGGTCTAAGTTGCCTGGTTTCTATCCCCCGACAGAATCTCGGAGTTATTGATTATCAGGAGGACCTATGCTCGCCAAATGCGCTAACCCAACGTGTTCAACTCCTTTGATCTATTTGCGGGAAGGCAAGATATTCATGATGGAAAACGCTGCGGAACCGCAAATACGCCCGCAAGGCCCGATTCTGGCTAAACCCCAACCCGCCAGTCGCGTAGAGCATTTCTGGCTGTGCGGACCGTGCTCGGCCGAATTGACCCTGGCCTATGATCGTGGAAAGGGGGTTGCTGTGGTGCCCAAAGCCAAGAAACGGGCGGCCGCCGCCGCTTCGTAAATCTGTTTTTCCGCAGATTGTCCGTGACCCCTCATTTTTTTCGGATCTCCTCCGCGTCTCCGCGCCTCCGCGGTGAAACTGATGCGTTGGCTCGATACCTGCCCGTCCACGACCACCACCGCACCTTTAGAACTTCCATGCCCATGCGGATTCCATCCCGGAGCGGATGCATTTTCGAGCGGTCGTCATGGCCCCACCTAACTGGAATTTCAGCGACTTTCAGGCCCTGTCTACGCGCCAGGAAAATAAGTTCCACGTCGAACGCCCAGCGATGAACTTTTTGTAAGGGGAAGATGGCTTCCGCAGCCGCACGAGTGAAGGCCTTGAAACCGCATTGAGTGTCGCGGAAATTGAGGCCCATCACGACCTTGAGAAAGAGATTGAAGGCGCGCGAATAGATTCGTCGCAATAGCGGTTGCCGCTGGAACTGCAACGAGGTATCCAGCCAGCGCGAGCCGATGGCGACGTCAGCCCCGCCTTCGAGCGCAGCAAAAAGCTTTTGGGCCTCGGCAATCGGTGAGGAGAGATCGGCATCGGTAAACAGCAGGAACTTGCCCTGCGCATTGAGCATTCCATTGCGGACAGAGAAGCCTTTTCCGCGGTTTCCGGGGTTCTGAATGAGTTTTATTTCAGGATTCTCGGCGGCAAAGCGCCCAATGATCTCCGGGGTCACATCGCGGGAGCCATCATCTACCACCAGGATCTCGGCGCTCCACTTTTGCTGGCGCAAGTACTCCACCACACGCTCCAGCGTGCTGCCAATCCGCCGGCTCTCGTTATAGGCGGGAATAATGATGCTGTAGGTTGGTTGCGCCAGACTGAGATTGAAACTATACCAAGGGAAGTCCCGGATTGCCACACTCATGCAGCATGCTCCTGTTTTCTCAACATTTTAAAGAATTCGGCAACCAACTCGGGGTCCCAGCGTCCGGCTGCCGCCTCCTGCCGCATCGTCTGCTCAGACTCCTCATGGCCCAGTGCCGGCTTATAGGGACGGGCGGTGCGAAGAGCGTCATACACGTCCGCCGTCTGCAGAACGCGGGCCAGCAGAGGAATGTCAGTGCCGGCGAGCCCGTCGGGATACCCGCTGCCGTTCCAATGTTCATGATGGTGGCGGATGATGGGCAACACGTTGCGGAATGACTTCAACGGGCGGCAAATCGATTCCCCAATCACCGGATGCTGCTTCATGATCGCCCATTCCTCCGGTGTAAGCCGCGTTCCTTTTTTCAGGATATCGTCCGGGATTGAAACTTTTCCGAGATCATGCAAATAGCCTCCGCGCTTCAGCGCGACCAGGCTGTCGCCGTCAAGGCCTATATGGTGACCCAGGGCCGCAGCGTAGCGCGCCAGCCGCTCGCAATGGTTGCCGGTGTAGGGATCGCGCGACTCAATTCCCAGAGCCAGGGCCAGCAGCACAGCTTCCGCGTTCTCCAGTTCATCAGTGAATTCCTTCAGTTTCAGCAGGGATTTCACCCGCGCGAATAATTCTTCCGGATAAAGAGGCTTGCTCAGGAAATCGTCCGCGCCTGCCTCAATACCCCGGACGCGATCATCGCGGTCACTCAGTCCGGTAACCATCACAATAGGTATAAGACGCGTAAGGCGGTCTTCCTTGAGTTCGCGGCAAACTTCATAACCTGATTTGCCCGGCATGACCACGTCCAGAAGGATGAGATCCGGGCGCTCCGAATGGATGATCTCCTTGACTTCATGAGCTTCATTACTTGTGATTACCTCATAGCCGCGCGAGGAAAGCAGCTCCCGCAGCAGCAGCAAAGTATCAAGCTTGTCGTCTATAACCAGTATTTTTGGCGCCCGCGGCTTGAGTCGGGCATACTCTTCCATGGTGCGTTCCGAAATTGGTCCCATCCGAACATGAGAAGGGGAGGCGCCGCCGGAGGTTGCATCGAGCTACTCTGGGCATCGTATCGAAAGTACATACTTAGACCGGGGTTTGCATTGCGCTCGCCAGCGGTTTAGGCTTGGCCATAGCTACTTAAGAATCATGGGAGTACCAGCTGCCCACGGATGTGTGCACTGTGAAATTGTGAAAACTCTAACAGAGTACTTGAAAGACGCCGAAGTTGCCCATGGACACCTTTGTGCCGGACAAATCCTGGGCGTCCGCCTGGCCATGCTTGGGCTGCAAGAGCTGGGTATCGAAGATCCTCACGGCAAAGACCGCAAGCGGCTGGTAACCTTCGTGGAAATTGACCGCTGCGCGACTGACGCAATCATGGTCGTGACCGGATGCCGCTTAGGTAAACGGGCCTTGAAATTTCGGGATTGGGGCAAAATGGCTGCCACCTTCGTTGACTTGGAGAGCGGTAAAGCGGTCCGCATCGCCGCACGGGAATCTTCAAAAGCCCTGGCCAAAAGCCTGCACCCGGAGCTGGAGAACAAGAACCAGCAGCAGATGCTGGCCTATCGGGAATTGCAGAACGACCAGTTATTTGAGACGCAGTGGGTCAAGGTCAATCTTCCACCGGAAGAGTTTCCAGGATTCAAAGGCGAACGCATTACCTGCGCACAGTGCGGCGAAGGAATCAACTTTCGCCGAGAAGTAAAGCGCAACGGAAAAATCCTCTGCCGCGCCTGCGCCGGAGAACGGTATTACGAACCATTGGAAGAATCGCGGGATCCGGAAGAATCTGGTGATCGGGTGATCGGGTGATCGGTACATCGGCTCGACATAAAATCAGCAGCCGGGAAGTTCCAGCACCAGGCTTCGCCACACCAGACTTTGCCTAGCCAGCCTTAACCGCTCTCAAGAGCTTCCGATCTGCCAAGACCGCCAAGAGCAACGCGGGGTTCCGATCACCCGATGTACCGATCACCCGATTCTCTACCTGTCGTCGCGATCGTGATCGTTGCGGTGTCTTCTGTGCTTGTTATGCCGGCGGTGGCGGCGATCATCGCGGTCTCTGTCGTGATCGCGGTCGCGATTACGGAAAGAATGCCGGCGATCATCGCGGTCATGGTCCCTGTCTCTATCTCTGTCTTTCGCCAGGGAAAGTCCACTCAAGATCAGGGACAAACCCAGAAGCAGTGCTAAACGGAATCTCTTCATCTCTAACCCCTGTAAACCATGATTGGCAAAGCGGCGCGTTTTTTCTGAAAAGAATCATATCAGACAGATGTCATGGAACCGAGGGATTCCGACGCACCCGATCCGGATCTTCCAGCTCCAGCCAGCAGCCAGCAGCTTCGCTTTCCAATCACCCGATGTACCGATCACCCGATTCTTTGTTATCGTTCAGCCATGCAAAAAAAGTTGCTGGTGGTGGGCGCTTTGCTCGTGGCGCTCTGTAATCCTGTGCTTGCCGAAGACTTTCAGCATCCCGGGCGGATCAAGCTCGACCATAATGGTGAACGCTGGGCTCAGAAGACGCTCAAGAAGCTTTCCCTGGAAGAGAAGATCGGCCAGATGTTCATGGTGCGGGTCCAGGCGCAGTTTCTTGATCTTCGAAACCCCGACTACGTGCGATTACGGGACCAGATCGCCAGGTATCATCTTGGCTCCGTGCTGCTCACCGTGCCTGCTGAAGGGCCATTTCTGTATAAGACTGAGCCGTATGAAGTGGCCATGCTGGCGAACCAACTCCAGCGTGACTCCAGGTTACCGCTGATCGTGGCTGCGGACTTTGAGCGGGGACTCTCCATGCGGCTGAATGGCGCCACCATATTTCCGCACGCCATGGCTTTTGGGGCTGCCGGTAAACCCGAGTTGGCGGAGCAGTTTGGAAGGATTGTCGCCCAGGAAGGGCGGGCCGTGGGAGTGGAGTGGAACTTTTTCCCGGTGGCTGATGTGAACTCTAATCCTGCCAACCCCATCATCAATACCCGCGCCTTTAGCGAGGACCCGGAGCAGGTGGCAAGCATGGAGGGCGCATACATACGGGGCTCGCGCCAGGAAGGCATGTTGACCACAGCCAAGCATTTTCCCGGGCATGGCGATACCGGCTCTGATTCTCACCTGGGGCTCGCCGCAGTCAACCGCACCCGCGATCAGATTGAGCAGATCGATCTTCTACCGTTCCGTTCGGCCATCGCGGCCGGTGTGGACTCGATCATGGTGGCGCACGTTACGGCGCCCGCGCTGGAGCCAGATACCGGCAAAGTGGCCACAACGTCGGCGGCCATAATAGGCGGACTCTTGAAACAGGAGCTGGGGTTCAAAGGGTTAGTAGTGACCGATGCCATGGAGATGGGAGCTCTCACGCGTTTGTATCCGCAAGGTGGTTCTGCCGCATCAGCGCGTGCGGCCGTAGATGCGGTCAAGGCCGGTAATGACATGCTGCTGCTTCCTTCCGACCTGGAAGGCGCTTATCGTGGTCTTCTCAGTGCTGTCCGTTCAGGTGATGTTTCGGAAGCGCGCATCAATGAGTCCGTATTGAAAGTGCTGCGCGCCAAGGCCAGCGTGGGGCTCAACAAGGCCCGGCTGGTGGACGTAAATACCGTGTCTGGGATTGTTGCTCGTCCAGAGAGCCTCGATCTGGCGCAGCAGGTTGCCGCTTCCGCCCTGACTCTGGTGCGCGAAAACGGCCATGTACTTCCCTTGCAGAGCACTCTTTCTCGCGCGAACGGCCATCATGATCCGGCTTTAGCAATAAATAATAGAACTTCCACTCGCTCCGTTGCGTATGAAACCATAGGGCATCAGGAAAGCCCTTTGCTGTGCGTTATCCTGACCGATGATGTACGCACTGAAAATGGACGTCAATTAGAGCGTGATCTCCGCAAGCGGGTTCCCGATGTGCGAATCCTCTATATCGATCCCCGTTTTGCGGCCGCCATGGCGACGGAAGTTCAGAGCGCAGTAAGCTCAGCGGCCAAAGTAGTGGTTGCGGTGTATATGGTGCCCACGGCGGGCAAAGCCGTTAAGAAAGAAGGGACCAATGTCATGAATACCGTTTCTCTTGCCCAGACTCCGGCTACGGTGTTGCAGTCCATTCTCGATATCGGCAAGGAGAAGACCGTTGTAGTCGCGTTCGGGTCGCCTTATATTGCGGCGGATTTTCCCCAGATCGAGAATTACCTCTGCGCCTTTTCCAACGTCTCGATTTCGGAAAGCGCGGCGGTGCAGGCGCTGTTTGGCCAAATCGCGATTCGGGGTCGTCTGCCGGTGACCATCCCCGGCTTTGGACAGCGGGGAGCAGGAATTCAAAAGCCCGCAATAGCACCGTGAGGTATTTCCAGGATTGGTGTTAGACCAGCTTTGTATCAGGGCACAGCCTGTCCTAGAGGTGAGCTGGCGAAGCCGAAGGAAGTTTACTCGTGCCGAAAGGTCTTATAAAACTCGGGCTTTTAGCCCCTGCGCTTTCCGTACCAGGGATACACCATCTTGAAATCGCCTAAAATATCGCTCGTTAAAGATTGGAGGACGGTTATGACCGTTAGAAAAGAATTTCTATTCACAGGCCTGCTTTGCGCGCTTGTGCTGAGCGGCTGCTCGGTCCACACGAGCGAAAAGAAAGACTCAACCGGAAAATCTGAAAACGTGGACATTCGCACGCCTTTCGGTTCCCTGAGCGTAAATGAAAGCAGCACCGACGCTAAAGACACGGGGCTGCAGCTTTATACGGGAGCCCGCCCCAAGAGCGATTCAGGCAACGACAAGCACAGCGCCAACGTGAATATCTCCAGTTCACTGATTGGCGTGAAGGTAGTAGCGCGGGAATATCGCAGCGATGATCCGCCAGACAAAATACTGGCCTATTACCGCAAAGAGATGCACAAATTCGGAGATGTCATCCAGTGCGACAGGGGCCACTCCAACTTTCAATTCCACAAACGCGATAAAGACGCGCCGGTTTCCTGCGACAGCAGCAATGGCAACAGCACCGAACAGACGCTGAAAGTGGGCACGGAGAACAACCAGCATCTGGTAGCCGTGAAGCCATCGGGAAAAGGATCGGAATTCGCCCTGGTCTACGTGCGCACCTGGGACGATAAGCAATCGATGTAGCAGGCAAAAGGGGCTTGTGCGGACGCCATCAGGATAGGGAGGGGCCATTACGTGAAACGCTCTGATCTCAATCAATTTGTGCGGGACCTCTGATGCTGATGGCTCCGGTCGGCGCCGCAAGGGAAAGGCCTTCTTGATGACCGGCGACCTCCACCATGCGCTGGCTTCTCAAAGAGCGGCAGGTCTGACGCTCGGGTACGACCCGTTCGCCCGGGGCCGATTTCCTGTTGGCGTGCGCACCATCGAGGCGTTCGATACTGCGCGCGGCCGCCTCTTCCCCTGTGAGCTTTGGTATCCGGCGGCGGCGCAACATGCAGGCCAGGACATTACGGCAGCCACCCGTGACCTCTTCACCGTTCCGGCGGGTGGCACGCCGAGGAGTCAAATGGCGGTGCGCAATGCCGCACCCCAGCCCGAGACCTTCCCTTTGGTTCTGTTCTCGCATCACAGCGGCGGCCACCGGCGGGCATCCACGTTTCTCTGCACTCACCTGAGCAGCCATGGATATATTGTCGCCGCTCTGGACCACTCGGAAGTCGTGGCTGGTGAACTGGCGCGCCAGGAGGGCGAGACGGCCGGACAAAAAACCGCGCGCGTGGAAGCTGTGATCGCAAGCCGTGTGCCTGATTTACGTTTTCTCCTCGATCACCTGCGGGGCGGCGCGGCGCGGGACCTGGGGATTGATTTCTCCCCCACTCAGATTGGGGCCGTAGGACACAGCTTCGGTGGCTGGACGGCGCTTGCGCTGCCTGATGTGGAACGGAGCATCCGTGCCGTGGTCGCGCTCGCGCCAGGCGGAAATTCCAAGCCGAAACCCGGCATTCTTCCCGGGAAGCTTGCATTCGCCTGGGACCGTGACGTTCCGGTGCTGTATCTGGTCGCGGAGAATGATGTTCCTTTGCCCTTGGAAGGCATGTACGAAATATTCGAGAGGACCCCGGCAACCAAACAAATGGTCGTCTTGCGCCGGGCCGACCACTATCATTTCCTCGATAATGTCGAAGAAATACACGAGGCCGTGCGGAAAATGCAATGGCCCGAGGAAGTGGCGTGGATTCAGAAGCAGATGCGCCCGATTGAGGAACTTTGCTCCGGTGAACCTGCCCACACATTTTTGCGTGGACTCACGTTGTGCCACATGGATGCGAGATTGAAGGGGCAGGAGGCGGCGTTGCGGTTCTTGTCCGGTGACATCGAAGCTGGACTCGCAATGCGGGGCGTTGACGTGTTCGTGCACAGGCCGTAAACGCCGGCGTCGCCCACCCACCGGGGGTCACTCCTTAGCGTTTTCCTTGGCGGGCCCGGCCGCCTGCTTGGGGGCTGCGCTGCGGCGCGGGTTCTGTTTGCCGGACTTGGCTTTTTTGGCCGCTTCTTTGGCCCAGTGCTTCTCCAATTCTCGTTGGTTCCTGGTTTTCATGCACACAGCATGACACATTCGGGGCTCGGGCAGCCAGCGGGCGCAACGCAAGACGGAACCACCATAGGCAATTTACTGGGTACAAACTGCCCAATGCCTCAAGTACAATATGCTGCCGTGCCCCATAGAATTCTTTGCATCTCAGCGACCGACGCCATCCTGCAGACGCGGAAATTGCTGCTGGAGCGCCATCACTATGAGGTAGTGCCCGCCCTGAATTTCAAGGAAGTGGAAGAAGCATGCAAGAGGAACAAGTTCGACCTGGCCCTGATCGGGCATGACATTGAGCCCAAGATCAAGAAGGCCATCGGTCTCAAGATTCGGGAGCATCGCCCCGATGTGCCCATTGTGGAAATGTGCCGTTATTCTCCTGAAATTGAAGGATCTATCTTCACCACCGCCGAGTCCCCGGCGGAACTGCTGCAGACCATTGCGGAAGTCTGCACAGGCAAGATTCCCGCCCGCACGTCCAAGAGCATCCAAAATCGGCAGCGCAGCATCGAAGGCGATTGTTGAGCTAGGAACCGATTCTTCGCCGGTCCTCAGCGGCAGGTCCGGAAAAGCAAACTGAGTCTACTTGGATCCTCGGGCCGCGCTATATGAGTTGGGCGTCATTACTGCCCACAAAAAGCCTTTGAGCAGATGCATTCTGGAAAAAGAAACCTTGGAATAAGAATCAAAGGACCCAGCAGGGCAGATCGCCAGGCATCGCCATGCTCACCCGCCTCATTGATTACCTCAAGACCAAAGGCATCACCGCCATGTTTACCAACCTGATTTTCGATGCGGATGTCGAAGAGACTTGCGTTGGCATCTCATCCCTCATGGACGCCTGGGTGGTGCTGCGTGACACTCCGTATGGGGCCGATAGGATTCGGGTCCTGAATCTATTGAAATGCCGTGGCATGGCCCATGATACGCGCATCCACAGCTTCAATCTGAGTAATAAAGGGATTGCAATTAATGGCAACTACTACCAGACCATCGCCGCAACGCAAGCGAAGCCCTGATGCGAATTCCGGGGGCAAATCCGGAAAATCAGCAGAACGCGGTAAGACTCCCTTATGGGAGCTGCGACTCTACGTCGCGGGCATGACCTCGACCTCGATTCGCGCCCTGGACAACCTGAAGAGTCTTTGTGAGAAGCACCTTCAGGGTATGTACAAAATCCACGTAATCGACCTGCTGGAGCGCCCCACGCTGGCCAGTGGTGACCAGATCATCGCTGTCCCCACGCTGGTGCGGCGCCTGCCCACGCCGGTGAAGAAGATCATTGGCGACCTTTCCAACGCCGACCAGGTGCTGGTAGGCCTTGATCTCAGACCCGCGGGCGGTAAGGGAAGATGAAATCCCAAGAGGCGATCCTGCTGCTGGCAGACCGAAGACAAAACCAGACTGCCAAAGCCCTGAAGAACGCAGGATACCGTCTTATGACGGCCTTTACTCCCGACCAGGCTGTGGCCATGTCCGTCAATAATAATTATCTTGCCGCTGTGCTCGATCAGGAGCACTTTATCGTCACTGAAAACTGGTCCGTCGCTCAGTCTCTCAAGATGATCAAGCCACGCCTGTGTGTCGTACTGATTGTCCGTGGCAAGATTGTAGGACACGATATGCCTGCCGGCATTGATGCAATGGTGCCGGAGCGCGACACAGAAGCCCTGTTAAAAGCGCTGAATCGGATACTCTAGTTGCCGGGACCTCCCTTTGTGAGCCAGCGCGCGTGAAATACAAATCAAGGACAGGGCTGCAAATTAGAAAAACAATTAATCTACAACTCGCATTTATTCGCGAGCATTCGCGGCAAGAAGTCTTAGGTTTACGTGATAGAAAACTAAGTACGGTTTGCCAAAATCGAATCGGCTGCGGTAACGTGAGGAGGTGCAACGGCTATGCTATCGCTGCAGGGCGTCGCTGGAAGATCAGACATTGTTTTGCCCGTCCTGTGGCGCAGCGCAGATTCGGGTCACAACTGAGCAGCAGACACAAGAGCGGACTGGAGACCCGGCCCAACCCAACCCCGGCCTAAGCGCTCCTCCGGGCTCCGGGACAGCCGCTCCCTTGGCCCACGCGGAGATTTCAGCTCCCGGTCACTCTTCCCGGCAAATTCAGCGGAAAAAAATTCTAGGTACAGCTGTGCCCTTGGCGTTCTTAACAGGCCTCATCTGCCTTGGGAGCGTGGGCCTTGGCTGGCTGGTGCTTATATCCACGGTAGTATGGGCAACCTGGCGCCTTCAAGGCCAGCATGCGGGCCCTATTTCGGCCGGAATCGGGGCGCGGATGGGCGCGTTGATGGGCGCACTCGCCTTTATTTTTTACCTTCTTTTAGGAACGCTTGGTTTTGCTTTATCGATATTTCTCCGGCACAACGGCAACGAGATTCGGGAAGGCATGGTCAAGCAGATTCAGCAGGCGGCCGCCAAGACCCCCGATCCCCAGGTACAAGAGATGATACGGTGGTTCACGACCACGAACGGGCTAATGGTCTTAATCGCCGCCGGACTCTTTATGCTCTTCGTCATTTTCCTGATTTCCGGTACCGCCGCGGGCGCAGCGGCCGGGGCCGTTGCACGCAAGAAACCTGACCAGTAGCGAAAACACCCGTGTAGGACAAGCCAGGTTTTTCCGTTTCCATCTGGCTCATTCGCGCTCCATCGGATATCATGCGATGAGCTATGAATTCCACCGCACATCGTTTACCCAACCTCCAGGAAAAAGGACGCATCATGTCCGCCTCGGAGATCGAGCGCACCCTCGTCCGCCTTGCCCATGAGATCGTGGAAAAAAACAATGGAATTGACGACCTGGTGCTGGTTGGAATCAAACGGCGGGGCGTGCCCCTGTCCAGCCGGCTCGCCGGCCTCATCCAGAAGATCGAGAAAAAGCCCATCAGCACCGGCATTCTGGACATCACTCTGTATCGCGATGATCTCTCCACCGTGGGAGTGAGCCCGGTAATTCAAAAGACCAGTCCGCTGGGAGTGGAGATCAACGACAAGAACGTGATTCTGGTGGATGATGTTCTTTACACCGGCAGGACCACTCGCGCCGCCATGGACGCAATCTTTGATCATGGACGCCCACGGCGGGTACAGCTTTGCGTGCTGATCGATCGCGGCCATCGCGAACTGCCCATTGAAGCGGCCTTTATCGGACGTACAGTCCAGACCACAGACAGGGAAATCGTGGAAGTCAGACTCAACGAAATTGACCAGCAGGAACAGGTGGTGCTGGTGGAGCGGTTATCGTAGCCGGCATGTCCCGCCCTCGTTCGCTGCTTGATCTGGAAAGTCTCAGTCCAGACGAGATCAGCTCCTTTCTCAAGCTGGCGCGAAAAATGCAATCCAGTCCTCCGCGCCCGCTGCTGCGCGGGAAACGCATTGCCCTTCTTTTTTACGAGGCTTCCACCCGCACCCGGGTATCTTTTGAATTTGCCGCCAAGCATCTGGGCACGCACACTTCTGTGATCAGTGCGATCGCTTCCAGCATTGAAAAAGGCGAGACCCTGGTGGATACAGGCAAGACCCTCCAGGCGCTCGGACCGGACTGCATTGTGCTGCGGCATCCCTGCTCCGGCGCGCCCAATGTGCTGGCCAGAAATCTGCGGGTGCCGATCGTCAACGCAGGAGACGGCATGCACGAACACCCGTCCCAGGCCTTGCTGGATGCGTATACCATGCTGCGGCATAAGAAGACCCTTAAAGGCTTGAAAGTAGTGCTGGTGGGCGACATCCAGCACAGCCGTGTTGCGCGCTCCAATGTTCACCTGCTATCCAAGTTTGGCGCCGACGTTACGCTGTGCGGCCCCCTGGAGTTTCTCCCGCAGATGGCCACCACGCTTGCCCCCAGGCTCACCATCAGCCGTCGCCTGGAAGACGCGGTGCGCAAGGCCGATGTTGTCATGATGTTGCGCGTGCAGAAGGAGCGGCTGGCAGGCCTGGACATCGATATACAGAAGTACATCGCCCACTACCAATTAACAACGGAACGGCTCAAACTGGCCAAGAGCGACGCCCTGGTAATGCATCCCGGCCCCATGATTCGCGGCATGGAAATCCAGAGCGAAGTGGCCGACTCGCCGCAATCGGTGATAGAAGAGCAAGTAGAGAATGGCGTATATGTAAGAATGGCGGTGCTGTGTATTTGCACCGGAGTAGCAAAATGAATTTACAGATAGCAATTAGTAATTAGCAATTGGCAATTAGCCAAACGCGCTCATACGCTAATTCGTGTTTATTCGCGTGCATTCGTGGCAAATAGATTTTGGTTTCCAAATGAAAACCATGCTGATCAAAAACGGCCGTCTCCTTGATCCTTCCCAGGATCTTGACGGCAACTACGATCTCCTGATCAAAGATGGCCGTGTGGCTGAGATCGCTCCTAAGGGCAAGCTTCAGGCTACCGCTGATGAAGTCATTGATGCCGCCGGGTTGATTGTCTCTCCCGGATTCATAGACATCCATGTTCATCTGCGCGAGCCGGGGCAATCGCACAAGGAGACAATTGCCACGGGAACCATGGCCGCCGCCGCCGGAGGCTTTACCTCAGTCTGTCCCATGCCGAACACCGCTCCCATCAACGACGCTCCGGCAATCACCCGCTGGATGCAAGACCCTGAGCGCGAAGCTAAGGTAAATGTTTTTCCTATCGCGGCAGCCACGGTGGGAAGCATGGGGGAGCGGCTGACAGACTTTACGGCGCTCAAACGGGCGGGCGCGGTTGCGGTCAGTGATGACGGCAAGCCCATACTGGGCACCGAGATCATGCGCGCCGCGCTGGTTGCGGCTGCCCGGCTGAATTTGCCCGTAGTGCAGCACGCAGAAGACACGCGGATGACGCCCGGAGCCACCATGAATGCAGGACCGGCAGCTTTCCGGCGTGGCCTGCGAGGCTGGCCGGCGGAAGCCGAGAGCTCCATCGTAAAGAGAGATATTGAGCTGGTGGCTGAAACCAAGGGCCACCTGCACGTGGCCCATCTGTCCGCCACCGCCGCACTGGAGGCGGTCCGGCAAGCCAAGCGCGAGCACCTGCACGTGACATGCGAAGTAACGCCTCATCATTTTGCCCTGGTGGATGAAGACGTGCATGATTACGACAGCAATTTTAAGATGAATCCACCGCTGCGCTCGCGGGCCGACCGCGAAGCCCTGCTGGCCGGCCTCGCCGATGGCACAGTGGATTGCATCGCCACCGACCACGCGCCCCACGCCCATCACGAAAAAAATGCTGAATTCGACCTGGCGCCGTTCGGAATCACGGGTCTAGAGACCGCCCTGGGCCTGTGTATCTCCATCCTGCACCAGCAGCAGAAAATTCCACTCAAACGAATTATCGAACTGCTTACGGTGAATCCGGCGCGAGTG
>DATMMY010000246.1:0-5677 GCA_035569515.1 Candidatus Solibacter sp.
CGGACCCATTTCATGATCTGCGGCAAGGTTGGTTTCTTCCCATACATCAGAATGCCTACGCGGTAGATCCGGGCACACAGCAAGATCAGGCCGTAAGTGGTAGCGATCATCAGGCCAATGGAAAGGCCGATCTGCCATGTGGGAGGCGACTCCAGGGCGATACGAAGAAACATGATGAGCGGCGCCGTTAGTGGGAACAATGAGCCCCAGACGGCTGCGGTCGAACCCGGACTCTGGATGATGTTGACCGCGATAATCACGGAAATGATCATGGGCATCATTACCACAAACTGGAGCTGTTGTGCCTCTTGCTCGGAATTGACCATCGAACCAACAGCCGCGCACAGGGTGCTGTAAAGCGTATAGCCCAGCAGAAAGAACACCGCGAAATATGCCAGTAGCTTTACGGAAAGAATTCCTTTGAGCATGTCGGCGCCCGCGATCAGTCCGGGGGAGGAGGCAAGCAGAGCGACCGCGACCCAAATGCCGATTTGCGTGAGCCCAACCGCGCCGACCCCCAGGATCTTGCCGGCCATCATCTCTTTGGCTTGGGCGATGGACAGCATGACTTCCATGATGCGTGAGGTCTTCTCTTCCAGGATGGCGCGCATCACATTGATGCCGTAGAGAAGCACCGTCACATAGAGAATCATTACCATGGAAAACACCGTAAAAAATACGCCCAGTGGGTTGCCGCGACCGGACGGGTTTTGCGCCTCCAACTGCACCGGCTGCATCGCATTCTCAATCTCCGGGTCTGTGAATCCTTTGTTCTTCAGCAGTTCACGGCGCAACGCCTGGTTAATGCTTCCCCGGATCTCTTCGTTGCCGACAATGCTGGATATGTCACGAGTGATGAAAGTGATCTTCTTGGTTGCCAGCCCGTCCTTGGTGGCAAATATCACCCCGTCCAGCTCCTTCTGTCGTACTTTGTCCGTGAGGGCGGTACGGGCTGCATCAGAGGTGTCTGTTCCTATGTCCACAACCAGGTTCGCGGCCTGCCGCGGATTGCGCCGCTGCATGCCCTCTGTCTCTGCCGCCTGCTTCTTCTGCTCTTCCGGAAGCTTGAGAAGCTGCTGGCGGATCAGCTCGGCCGTGGAACTCTCCGGCGCAACCACCATGAGGTGCTTGGTTTCGGAAGACATTTTGTTCATCAGCAGAGTAGGTACCACGGTGACGCCCAGCATCAGTGCCGGAAGCAGAATTGTCATGACGATGAATGACCTGGTGCGGACCCGCTCCAGATATTCGCGGCGAGCAATCAACCATACGTTACGCATTGGCTTTCCCCACCACCTCAATGAAAATTTCTTCAAGCGAAGGTTCCATTAATTCGAATCTGCTGATCCTGGACCGCTCGGCTACCAGTTGCAATAGCTGTTGGGAATCGGCGCCGATCGCCAACCGCACCTCCACGTAGCTGCCGTAATTGTTGAATGACTGCACCAGCTTATTGTGTTCCAGGAAAGTGCTGTCGCCGTCATATCCAATTTGGATATTGCCCTTGCCGTACCGGGACTTTATTTGCTTCAGATTTCCCTGGAGAACGGGTTTGCCGTGATCGATAAGGCAGATTGAATCACATAGCTGTTCCACTTGGTCCATGCGATGGGTGGAGAAAAGGATGGTCTTACCTTGCTTCTTTAGGTCCAGCAGCACGTTCTTCAATAAAGCCGAATTCACCGGGTCTAACCCATAGAAAGGCTCGTCCATAATGACGAAATCAGGGTCATGCAGCAGGGAAGCGATAAACTGGATCTTCTGTTGCATTCCCTTGGAAAGCTCCTCCACTTTGTTCTGCAGCTTATCCGAGATTTCCAGCCGTTGGCACCACTCCACTGCTTTCTGCCGGGCTGACGCAGCCGCCATGCCGTGGAGTTCCGCCAGGAAGACAAGATGATCCAGTATCTTCATCTTTTTATACAGGCCGCGTTCTTCCGGCAGGTACCCGACATTGTTGAGGTGCTTCCGATGAAATGGCTCCCCAAACATGCGGATTTCCCCCGTATCCGGCGCGGTGATCCCGATCATCATGCGAATGGTGCTGGTCTTGCCAGCTCCATTTGGGCCAAGTAGCCCAAATACGGCGCCTTTTTCTATGTTGAAGGAAAGATTGTCTACGGCCACAAACTGGTCGTACGTCTTCCGAACGTTGTTCAGTTCTATGGTGTACATGGAGAGAGATTTCCTGAGTCTAAGAATATACGGGAGTGGAGCTTCAGGTTACACAATTTCCAGATACTGGTCAATCCAACTGCGGACCTGGGAGCGCGCCGGGTCGGCAGGATCAAAGCGCAAACCGTAGAGCTTTTCGGAGTCGCGCGCCCAGCAAACAGAGGCGCGGATGGAAAGTCTCGGCTGTTTCGGGAGAGCAAATTCTATCCGTACCTGATCAGAGGAGGCGATGGGCGAGTCACAGCGAACCGACATTCCTCCGGCGCTCACCTCCATGGTCATCGCGAAAAAGTTCTTGCTCCCGCTTTGAATAGAGGCCTCAACCACTACTGGTATCCTCACGTAGCGGCGCAACTCGTGGACTACCAGCAGATGGGTCGCGCGCGCAACCCTCAGCACGCTCTGTTTTTCCAGAGGCTCGTCGAACACGGCATTGATGCCGTAGCCTGAAAATTGCAGCGCTTCGCGCGTGCTCCGGGCAAGGCCATACAAGATGATCCGGCGATTGGAGCTTGAATTTCGCGTGGTCTTGAGGATTTTTTCCGCGTCTGGAGCATACAGCCGCAAGATGCAGGCCTCAAATTTTTGCCTGCTCAAGAGGGCCAGGGGGTCGCCTTCGATTGGAACAATTTGCACCCCAAATTGCTTGAAACAATCCTGCAATATCCCGTTGGTGGTTGCATCCAGATGCAGGCTGGCTATCCGGGCAATGACTCTTTCTGAAGCAAGGGTCCCTGAAGTGCTCATATTTTGATAGTTTTTTTCGAATTATCTTGATGCCGAATTTTCTTTCCTGCCGGAAGCCGCCACCACCTGGTTTCTACCCGCCTGCTTGGCCAGATAAAGGGCGCTATCGGCAGCCGCTACCACTTCATCACGAGTACTCCCGTGCGTGGGGTAATCAGCCACTCCGCAACTAATGGTCACCGGACGAGGCACTCCTGGAAAGGGATGGGTCTCAATCTGGCGGCGCAGCTTTTCCGCTACCACCATAGCATTGGCCCCGGTGGTTTCGGGCACAACTATGGCAAACTCCTCTCCTCCGTAGCGACACACCATATCCACCTTGCGAAGCTGCTGCTTGAGAATGTTCGAAACACCCCGCAACACCTCGTCTCCCAGCAAGTGTCCAAATTCGTCGTTCAACCTCTTGAAATGGTCGATGTCTACCATAATGACAGACATCCGCCCCATAAAGCGAGAGGCCCGCTCCAGTTCCTCTGCAATTCGCATTTCAAAATAGCGGCGGTTAAAGATCCCGGTCAGGCCGTCGACGTAGGCCAGCTGCTTCATTTTCTCAAAATAGTTTGCGTTCTGGATGGCTGCGGCGCAAATGTCTGCGACTGATTCCAGCGGCTGAACGTCGTCCTGGTCAAAGGCGCCATGGCTGGCGCTGTCCAGCGCCAGCACCCCTAACTTCTCACCGAAAAAGATCAATGGAACGCACATTTCCGACTTGGTTTCCAGAAAACCCGGAATGTAACTTTCCACCACGCTCACGTCGTTCTCAATCAGGCTCTTGCCCTGGGCGAGCGCAACCGAAGCCAGGCCTTTACCGGGCGCCAATTGAGAGCCCATGGCTACATTGGGCGTCAGCGTTCCTTCGTACGCGCGGACGTTCAAAGCGTCGCCTTCTGACAGCAAGACGGCCACATGATCAATGTGAAACCACTCCAGAATGAGGCGGCAAACCACGGTTAGCAGTTCGTCCAGATCCAGGACTGCGGTGGTTTGCCTGGCAACGGCGTTGATGGCCTCCAACTGTTCGGCCCGGCGTCGCTCCAGCGAATAGAGGCGCGCATTCTCCAGAGCCATGGATGCCTGCGTGGAAAACAACGTGAGCAGGTCAATCATGCCGGCATCAAAGTACTCAAGCTGGTCGCTCTGAAAATCAAGCACGCCCACTACTTCATCACGGACCATCAGGGGAATTGCAACCTCAGATTTCGTTTCTTTGACTCTATCGATGTACCGGGGGTCCTTGCTGGCGTCAGCGGCATAGATTGGACGCTTCAGTTTGGCGGCTGTCCCGGTCAATCCCTTGCCTACGGGTACGCGATAGCCGATATCCACGTCGCTGCGCCCAAAGTGGCACTTGACGTAGAGCTCTTGCTTGTTCTTGTCCAGCAGCATCACTGCGCCGTTTTGCAACTGGAAGTAATTGCGGATGATGGAGAGGATCTGGTTTAAGACCTCATCCAGGTCGAAAGTGGAGAGGACCGCCTGGCTGGCATCGTACAAAATGGCGATCTTTTGCATTGATTCAAGCACGAATCTATCTCCACAGGAGCAAATACCAGATGAACCAAGTGACTCCCGGCGGGAGAAAGCAGCCGGAGGGGAAGAGCACAGCCTGGCAAACTTAGGGAGGGATTGTACAGCGGAAGGCGCAGTTAAGGGAATAAATTTCCACTCTTCCGGGGTTCTCTCGGGGTTTTGATCCTAAAACCAAACAAAAGCGGGTTGAGGATGACTATACCCTTTCGGAAGTCAATCGCCAGTTCCAATTCAGCCGGTAGGTGCGTGCTGTCCTTTCTATTAGATGCCGCGATAGATCAAATATCGAATGAGCTTCCAATCGCGACGCACTGCAGCTAACTGCATAGTTTTGTGTTTAACGCCGCAGCAAGTCAATAGGTTCATTTACATCGGTTACACGGAAGTACTTCGCCAAAAATGGATGTCTTTTGGCAACTTCCTGGTACATAGCATAGGCCACATTCCGATAAGAGAAATGTCCAGCGGGAGCGGTACGCAGCTCCGCAATGTAAAGAGCTTCGGCCAGATCCATCTTGAAGAGCGTGCGCTTGCGGAAGCCCATCGGAAGAATGTACAGGCCTGAAAGAGGATCAGGGCCGGAGGCAAGCCGGTCATGCATGGCAAGGGCGCGTTGCATGGCTTGCTGGTATCGCGACTCGAGACCGGCCGTCACGATGTCCGGCGGAGTGTCGTAGCCGTGCAGGCTGGTGAATCCCTGCTCAATCTGCGTGCACCGGCGGTGCCGGTGCATATCGCGAAACCCGCCTACATCCATCAGGATGTCAAACTTGAACTGTTGCCCCGCATGGTAGCTCCGCAGCGGCTCATCGTGTCTTCCCCGATGGCGCAACCCCAGGTCAATGATTTCCTCTCTCTGGGCCGCGCTCAGAGACTGCACGCGTGTGCTGATTTGCCGGTAGGAATAGTGCGAAGCCGAATAAAGTAAGGTGGCTGCTATTTCAAGCTCGACCGGTCCATCTTCAATCAAGTCGACCAGGGGCGCAGCCTCTATAGGGGCGTCGCCCATGATTTCAAGAGCAGCCTGTCCCAACTCCTCCCTGGTTTTGATTGCGTACTCATTCGCATCGGCATACTTCACCAAAGTGGGAGCGACCTTTACGGGGCGCAGCAGCAACCGATCTGCCTTGCCGCCTAGTTGCCGATCTAATGTCTTGATCTCTTCCACCAGTTCCTGAACAGCCTCAGACTGGGTATTGAATGCCGGCTGCCGGGCTGCAGCCTT
>DATMMY010000247.1:0-14033 GCA_035569515.1 Candidatus Solibacter sp.
CCAAATTAGGGTCCAGCACATAGATCCGCGTGTTCCAGATCGGACGTCCAATTGGCACAGTCGCGCGGTCAGGTTCTTTCCTGCACTGCCAAAAACTAACATCCACTGCGGCTTCGGTTGGTCCGTAGAGATTATGCAGAGCAACCGGGAGTATCTCGAAGAATCTTTGCTGCAATTCTTGCGACAGCGCCTCACCGCTGCAGATCACGCGTTGAAGACTACGGCACTCTGCTGCCTGCGGTTCCTGCATGAAAGCCTGCAACATGGAAGGGACAAAGTGAACGGCAGTCACTTTCGCTGTCTGGATGAGCCCGGCCAGATACGCGGCATCCTTATGTCCCTCCGGCTTGGTCAAAACCAGCGTTGCCCCTTCCAGCAAAGGCCAGAAGAACTCCCAAACCGAAACATCAAAGCTGAAAGGTGTTTTCTGAAGCACACGATCCGCTGATGTCAGGTTGTACGTGGCTTGCATCCACAGCAGTCGGTTAACGATGGCGTTGTGAGTTATAACTGCGCCCTTGGGAATGCCTGTGGAGCCGGAGGTATAAATTGCGTAAGCCGGGTGTTGCGGCAGCAAGGGCGCAACCCGCTCCAGATCATCCGGATTATGTGTGGGTTGCTGGCGCAGAGTTTTCTCCGTTTCCTGGGTCCCCAGCTCGACCACCTTGAGGCTTGTTTCCTGTGGCAGCCGTACGCGCACTTTTCTGCTCGTGAGCACCAGTTTCGGGTCTGCATCGTCTAACATCTGAGCCAGGCGGGCCTGCGGATATTCTGGATCAAGCGGCAGGTATGCTGCTCCTGCTTTAAGCGTGGCCAGCAGGGCCACAACCATTTCGAACGATCTTTCCAGCGCAATGCCTACCAAAGATTCCGGGCCTGCACCCTGGGAAATAAAATAGTGAGCCATGCGATTGGAGCGCTCATTCAGCTCCGCGTAGGTCAACGATTCATTTCCAAATAGCACTGCAGTGGAATCCGGAGTCCTCTCTGCCTGCCTCTCCAGGAGCGCGGTGAGCGTGGTCCAGGGAACGGAATGCGCGGTCGCATTAAAGTCTTGGAGAACTGTGCGGCGTTCCTCAGCTGTCAGGATCTCCAGCTGATGCAGGGGTGCTTGTGGCATCGCAACCGCTTGCGCCAGCAGCTGCAACAACCGCGCCGCAAAGGTTTCCGCAGTCGTCCTCTCGAAGATATCCAGACCGAACTCCAGATCAAGATGCAAGCCTTGCGCCTGGCCATGGATATCGAGCCGTTCATTGAAGGTGAACAGCAGATCGAATTTGGCAGTGCCGTTCGAGATAGTGATTCCACTCGCAGTGAGTCCCGGCAGCTCAATCTTCGGTTGGGGGGCGCTCTGTAAAACCAACATCACTTGAAACACCGGATGCCGCGCCTGTGAACGCGCCGGTTGTAATGCTTCTACCAGCCGCTCGAAGGGCGCGTCCTGGTGCGCATAAGCATTGAGTGCAAATCTCCGTACCCTGCCGATTAACTCTATAAAGGAGGGTCTCCCGGAGATATCGATGCGCATGACCAGCGTATTCACAAAGAAGCCAACCAACTCTTCCAGGCATGCCTCTCCGCGACCCGCCACCACAGTGCCAAGCGGAATGTCTTCGCCCGCGCCTTGCCGTGACAAGAGCGCCGCCAGGGCCGCCTGCAACACCATGAACAATGTTGCTCCGCAGTCTCTGGCCAGGCGCAGCAGACTGCGATGTAACTCCGCACCAACCTCGAGCCGCACTACATCTCCGCGATAACTCGCCAGGGATGGGCGAGGACGGTCATTTGGCAAGTTCAATTCTTCCGGCGCTCCCTCTAATGCCTTCCGCCAGAACTCAATTTGTTGTGAGATCAGGCTCCCGACGTCGCTCTCCTCGCCCAAGAGGGTTCGCTGCCACGCCACGTAATCGGCGTACTGGACCGGCAGCGGTTTGAACTCCGGGACTTCGCCACTCTTACGTGCGCTATATGCTTGCTCCACATCACGAGCCAGTGGCATCAGTGACCAGCCATCACCGGCAATGTGGTGCACCAGAAACAAAAGCACGTGCGAACGCAGGCCAAGAGAGAACAGCCGCGTCATCAAGGGCATTTCCCGGTCAATTTCGATTGCTGTTGACGCAGCTGCTGCCAGTTGGGCATCCAACTCCGACTCGCTGACATTCTCTATAATCAGCTTTGGCCGTGCGCCTTCTGCAGGTAAAACATGTTGATAAGGAACGCCGTCCACTTCCGGAAAAATTGTACGCAGCGTTTCATGTCGTGCCACCACGTCGGCCAATGCCTGCTCCAGCGCGATCTCATCAAGTTCTCCCTCCAGACGAAGCGCCAGTGGAATGTTATAGGTTGCACTTGGCCCTTCCATGCGGTAGAGAAACCACAATCTTTGTTGCGCATAAGAAAGCGGCAGCCGTTCCGGACGGGGTTGGGGAACAAGCGGTGGTGGCATCGGACGGTCGTCACCTAACCGCTCCGCTAATTCTGCAACGCTGGGCGACTCAAACAAGGTCCGGATCTCCAGCTCTACCCCGAGCGAGCTTCGTATACGGCTCACCAGCCGCGCCGCCAGCAGAGAATGCCCTCCGAGTTCAAAGAAGTTGTCCTGCCTGCCAACACGCTCCACTCCGAGCACTCCGGCAAACAGCGCGGACAACACTTCCTCCTGAGGTGTGCAAGGAAATTGCTGGCCGTCTGTTCTTTGATCTGGCAAAGGCAGGGCACGCCGGTCAATTTTTCCGTTGGGATTCAAAGGCCAGGATGGCAGCACAATAATGGCCGCCGGAACCATGTAGCCGGGCAATGAACGACGCAAACTCTTTTCCAGCTTGGCCCGGAGCTTCGAGTCCGCGTCCCCTTCCCACGCTTGTGCAATTACATACGCAACCAGATGTTTGCCTGTGTCTCGGTCATGCACTACCACCAGCGCATCGTTCACACTCTCGTGTGCTTTGAGCGCGGCTGCGATCTCACCTAACTCGATGCGAAAACCGCGGATTTTGACTTGCTGGTCAACGCGGCCCAGAAATTCCAGATTTCCGTCCCGCAACCAGCGCACCCGATCTCCTGTCCGGTACAGGCGCTCTCCGCCTTGCCAACTGAATGGATCAGGGACAAACTTCTCTGCTGTGAGTTCCGGCCGAGACCAGTATCCACGCGTCACTCCTGCTCCGCCGATGTACAGCTCCCCCTCGACACCCACCGGATTCAGATCCAGGTGCTCATCCAGCACATATACACATGTATTCGCGATGGGTTTGCCAATGGCAACCACTGATGCACCAGGTGAACATTTGGCAAAGGTGGACTGAACCGTTGTTTCAGTTGGACCGTAGGTATTCCAGAGCTCAGCCGAAAGCTTCTGATAGAAGGTTCTAACCAGTTGAGGGCTGAGGGTCTCTGCTCCGCTGCTCACGGTCCGCAGCGAGATCCATTGCTGAATCAGTGGATGATCCAGCAGCGCTTCTAATAGAGCTGGAGCCAGATCAAGGTAAGTAACCGCTCGGTCATGCGCGAGTTTGACCAGATAGTCCGGATCCTGTTCGCTTCCTGGCCGGGCGATCACGATGCATGCACCCCAGGCGAGCGGAAGAAATATCTCCAGGATTGAAGCGTCAAAGCTGAATGAAGCTTTCTGCAGCACGCGATCTGCCGGGGTCATTGCCAGGGCTTCACCTGCCCAGAACAACTGGTTGCGGACCTGCCGGTGTTCAACCGCGACTCCTTTGGGAGGTCCTGTAGAACCCGACGTATAAATCAGGTAGGCGAGATTTGCCTCACCAACTGCCATGGCCGGACAATTTTGTGGTTCGTTCGCAATCATCTCCCAGGTGGAGTCCAGTTCGATCACGGCGGCTGTATCGCGTGGCAACAAGTGTCGCTGTTCTCGCTGTGTGAGCACCACATCTGCACGACAGTCCCGGAGCATGTAGGCGAGCCTTTCCGAGGGATAAGCCGGATCCAGAGGCACGTATGCCCCGCCTGCTTTCAGCACTCCCATGAGCGCACAAAGCAGGTCCAGGCTACGCTCCATGCAGACGCCCACTCTCGCCTCAGGTCCAATTTCAAGTTTTCTCAAGTAATGGGCCAGTTGATTTGCGCGAACGTTCAGCTCGCCATAGCTCATCCGCCGGTCTCCCAATTCAGCCGCTACGGCTTCCGGGGTCTCGCTGGCCCATCTTTCAAAAAGATGGTGAATGCATTCCGGCGCCGGATAAATTGCCTCAGTCCTATTCCAGTCAATCAAGAGTTGCTGGCGCTCGGCATGAGTGATCATCGCGAGCTGATGCAGTGGCGTATCCGGGCTGGCTGCGGCCGATTGGAGCAATTGATCAAAATGCCGGGCCATCTGTTCAATTCGCCACCGATCAAACAAGTCCTGACGATAGACCCAATAAAATTCAAGCTTCAGGCCGCGCTGCCATGCATACAACTCCAGATCAAGACGGGTCTGTGGCTCACTATCCAATAACTGTTCGGTCACAAGGCCTGTCAATCGCTGTCCGCTGCCCGGCGCATTCTGGAGAGCAAACATCACCTGAAAAATCGGTGGACGATTCAGGCTTCGTTGCGGGGACGCTTGATCCAGCAATTGCTCAAAAGGAATGTCTTGATGGCGGTAGGCATCGAGCGCGGCGTCGCGCACCTGCGTCAGCAGGTCGCGAAAAGTCTGCGCCGGCTCGATGCGCGTGCGCATGACAATTACATTTGCGAAATAGCCGACTAGTTGTTCCAGGCGCACATCTGGACGGCTGGCGATGGGAGAGCCAGTCACAATGTCTTTCTGCCCGCTGTATCGCTGCAGCAGCAATGCAAAACCTGCAGCCAGAGTCATGTACAGCGTTGTGGAGTTCTGCTGGCCCAGGCGTTGGAGATCAGCAAGCCGCTTCGCGGGCAAAGTGCTGTGCACCATGCTGCCGCCAAATGTCTGGCGCGCCGGACGCAGCCTGTCCCTCGCTAGCTCCAACTCTTCCGGAATTCCAGACAACTGTTCTTTCCAGTACTTGAGATCGGCAGATAATTTGGCGGCCTGCTGGCCGTCACGCTGCCACAGCACAAAATCCGCGTACTGCATTGGCAATGGTGGAAGCGAGTGCGCGTGTCCTTCGCAAAAGGCTTCGTACACCGCCGCCATCTCACCATTGAAAACATCTTCCGACCAGCCATCGGCAATAATGTGATGGAACGTGCGCAGCAGAATGTGTTCATGCTGCGACAGTTTGAGAAGCTTCACGCGCAGCAGCGGTCCACGGCCCAGATCAAAAGGTTGTTCCCATTCCTGGCGCATCGCGGCGCGTACTTCTTCCTGCTGCCGCTGTTTGGTGAGCAAGCTGAAATCAATCATCGGTAAATCCAGGACAAGTTTCTGCTCGATTACTTGAACGGATTCACCATCCACTTGAACGAAATGTGTTCGCAGGCTTTCATGCCGCTCGACGATCACGTTGATCGCCTGGTGAAGTGCAGAAACGTTCAGATCACCGCACAAACGCAGCGCCTCCGGGATGTGATACTGCGTGCTGCTGCCCTCAAGTTGATCGATGAACCACAGCCGCTGCTGTGAATAAGAAAGCGGGAGGCGCTCCGGTCGCGACCGCTGGTTATCAGGCAGAAGCGTTGGATTGAATCCGGCAACATGGGGGGCCAGTTGGGCGACGGAAGGTGAATCAAACAGGACCCGCGTTGGGAGTTCGACGTTGAAAGCTGCCCGGACTCTGCTGAGAAGCCTCATCGCCATAAGCGAATGTCCGCCCAACTCAAAAAAGCTATCGTGAATTCCTACGTGGTCACGCGACAATACCTCGGCAAAAAGCTGGCAAAGGATTTCCTCCTCGGCAGTGCGCGGCGCTGTGTAGCGCTGACCGCGCCACTCAGGCGCTGGTAACGCTTGGCGATCGATTTTCCCATTCGGTGTGAGGGGAAGCTCGTCAATCACCACGAATGCGTCAGGCAGCATGTATGTTGGCAAGCTCTGTGAAAGGCTTCGCTGAATGTCGTCCAGGTCAAACCCGCTTCTATCTGTCGGAACTAAATAAGCAACAAGTTGCTTGCCGGATGGACCACTGTCATATGTAGCAACAATAGTCTGCCTGACCTCAGGATGCGCAGTGAGTGCCGCCTCAATTTCACCCAGTTCAATCCGGAAGCCCCGGATTTTTACCTGGTGATCAGCCCGTCCCAGGAATTCCAGTGTTCCGTTCGGACGCCAGCGTGCAATATCGCCGGTCCGATACATCCGCGATCCGGGAGCTGCGAACGGGTCGGCTACAAATCGTTCCGCGGTGGCCCGCGGTTGCCCGAAATAGCCGCGTGCCAGACCGGAACCTGAAACGTACAGTTCGCCGGATGCCCCGCTGGGGAGTGGCTGCAAACACGAATCGAGAACGTAAACGCGAGTGTTCCAGACGGGAGAACCTATTGTGATTCCCTGTTCCGGCCCTCGAGTACAAAGCGCAAATGTCGAATACGTCGTATCTTCTGACGGGCCATACAGGTTATAGACGCGCTCGATGTGGCCGAGCCGATAGAGGTCCTGCACCAGAGCATCCGGCAAAGCCTCACCCGCGAGGTTTATGGTTCGCACCCTCGGGGGCAGGCCAGTTGAATCCAGTAGTGCCCTTGCCGCGGACGGAACAGTATTGATCAGTCGTACTTGATCTTTGGCTGCAAGCTCCGGGAGTTCCAAAGCAGAGTGTGCAAGAAGTACGGTGCCACCATGGCTTAGGGTCGCGAACAACTCAAATACCGAAAGATCAAAACAAATTGAGGTGGAAGCCAGTACGCCCGCCCATTCCTCGCGATTGAAAACACTTCCCGACCAGGCGATGAAGGTGGCCACGCTGCGGTGCTCGATGGTCACACCTTTAGGCCGGCCCGTGGAGCCTGACGTGTAGATCACATAGGCCGTATGCTTGGGCCGAAGCGCGGAGCAGCGTTGCGAATCACTAAGGTTACCGTCAGGTGCGCACTCGAGCGCTTCCATGAGAGTCGCAGAGTCCAAGGCGAGCACGGTCTGGTCTTGCGGCAGAAGCGGCAACAGCCCTGAATTGCTTAGCACACATTCGGGCTTTGCATCCTCCAGCATGCCTGCCAAACGTGTCGGTGGATACTCCGGATCAAGCGGCACATACGCGGCTCCGGCCTTCAATACGGCAAGCATGGCTACCAGCATCCCCACAGAGCGAGGTAGACAGATTCCTACGCGGGAGTCGGGCCCAATGCCTGTTCCAACCAGATAATGTGCCAACTGATTTGACTGGGCATTCAGTTGCGCATAGCTGAGCAGCTCTTCCCGGAAGACTAGGGCGGTCGCATGCGGAGTGCGCTCCACTTGCTGTTCAAAAAGAAGGGGCAGCGTAATAGCAGGGACAAAATGTGCCGTTGAATTGAACGTCTCAAGAACCATATGCCGCTCGTGTGGCAGCAATACGCTGAAATGATGCAGTGGCTGCTCCGGAGTGACCATTTGCTCCAGAAGCGCCAAAAAGCGCTGCTGATGAGCGCTCAATTGTTCCTGGGTGTAATGTGCCGGGTTGGCATCAAAATCGATGCGCACGTCCGAGCCATCCTGCCGGTCGTACAGCACAACCGCAAGCTCATCAACTGGACCATTGGATATGTTGTGAACTTTCGCGCGGCTCCCCGCAAATGTGAGATCGTAATCGAACGGCATCACATTGACGAGCATGCCGTAAATCTCCGGATCAGCAGGTGACAATCCCAGATCGCGGCGCAAATCTTCGGAGCGATAACGCTGCCGCTTCAGCATTTCTTTTTTTCGCTTGGCAACTTGCTTCAGAAGATCATCAAACGTGTCTGTTCCGGAAAACTCAAGACGCAGCGGCAGGATGTTTGAAACCAGTCCGGGAGTGCGGCGCATTTCCCGGCCAACGCGGGCAGTGAGTGGAATTCCCAGAGCGAGGTCGGAGGCGCCGGTGAGACGATGCAGGTAAAACCCGGCCACAGCCTCAATCAATTGGGCAAATGTGGCGCCATTCTGCTTTCCCGCCCACGTCAGCGATTGGACAAGAAACTGCGGCATGAATCCGGTACACCGGATAAACTGGCGCGATCTTGCCGGTTGTCTGCCTGAGAGCGTTGCCGTGTCCGCACGGTTACGAAACAATTCCCGCCAGTATTCTCGATCACGCTCACCTTGAACGCGCTGGTATCTTGCTTCTTCCTCAAGCAGCTCTGCGGGCGTGGCAAAAGTTCTGGCTGGGACACTGCGCTCCTCTGCTAAGGCTGAATAGACCTCCGCCGCGCGTCGAGCAACAAGCGCTCCACCAAAGCCGTCCATGCAGAGGTGGTGATAGCGGATATACCAAAGAAAACGGGCTGGAGCAATGCGGAACAATGCGTAGACAAAAAGCGGATCAACGCCCGGATTGATCGCCCGGCCCAGATCCTCGCGCATCCATGCTTCGGCTACCGCGTGAGGATGAGACTCACCGCTTACGTCGAAAAACTGCAACCTCCACTCGACATCCGTCGCCGGAAATTGCCGTGGACCTTCCTCTGTTTCTTTGATCCGGACTTGCAAAGCCTCTGTTTCCGAGATCACTCTCAGTAAGGCGGTCTCAAAGACGACAGGGTTGAGTGCTCCTTCGATTTCAATATATTCCGCGATGTTGAAGGCAGGACTGCCCGCATCCAGCATCTGGGCAAACCAGATGGCTGACTGGCCGGCTGATAGCCTACGTCCTTCGACTTTGTCGGAAAATTTCAATTGGCTGGCTCCTGAATGGCTCTTGACTGAAGTTCGCCACACTCAAACGAGTGACCAATGAAGTCAACTCTTATATCGCACTCAGACTGGCGGCAGATATATTATTAAAATTCTCTAAGCCGGCAATTTGCAAAAATAGACCCAAGTATCAAGAAGTTGGAATTGAAATTTTTGTTTAAAAAATTATTGAGGAACTTTGTGAAAAATCATCAAATGATCCGTTAAATAAAATCATCCCAAGAGCCCAAAGCTAAGAACTCTTTCGCTGGGCTGAAATTTACGTTTGTGACCAACGGTTGGCACGAGGGAGCAACTCTTGTGCAACTTCCGCGGCAATGAATTTCACTTTTCGACTAAATGGCAGCGCTTATCTTAGCAGTTTAGCCTTGGTTTGTGTGGGAAGATATCTCTGCAATTCACAAAAAATTAATTTTACCGGTTTTATCCACCATTTCCCGCATTGAATCGGGAAAATAATTCCCGGTATGATGCTGCTTCCAGAGACAACCACTTGCGCTTACAGCGTATATTTGCGACAGACGAAAGTTACATCGCTGCCGTCCGCTCCCACGATGTTATCTGGTCGCGGTTCAGTGTTGACCGGCAGCCCCAATGACCGGTCCATTACCCAGAATGAGAGAGGCGATGCTGTACTCACGGCGATTTCCAGGTCTATGCCTTTCTCGCCTATACCGTATAAAGTCAAGCCAAATCGGCCTCCGGTATGCACAGGAACGGCCCTTTCCGCGAGCCTTACGGAGACCGGCTGAACATCATCTGCGAACCTCAGATAAAGAACCTGGGCATTTCTGGTTGACCTGAGGGTTAGCTTCAGCGTGTGGATGTTGCCGTCTTTCCTATGGTCCACATTCTCAATTACCGGTGCGGAAAGCTGAACAACGGGGGCTCCTGCAGAGAGAAGCTGCCACGGCAGGCCAGCAAGATAATTCGGCACAGAATGGGGTACCCGGGGCTTGTCGGTAAGAAATTTTTTTGTCCAGCCATCGGGCTGGGGATCGTAGCTGATCCACGCTGCGGTATTGTCATCTGCATTAAGGCTGTACACAATGGTGTCGAATCGAGGATGTTCTGGAGTGTAGTGCGATAGTGCATTCCCGGTCACCAGACATGCCGTTGCCGCCACCAGGAGTGATACAAGAATCCACCTGGTATGGACGGCCACATTTGCTTCCATTAAAGGAAAAGAAATCAGGAAAAATAGCGCCAGCAGAAGAGCTGCCGCGACAACGGTAATCAACTGAAAAGTTAGAAAAATGTAGAACAGATAAACAACCGGAGCAAACAGCAGCACAGCCGCTCCGGCCCCGGCCAGATTGTAAATCCACTGATTCGGTGGTTCAGCTACTCTGTTCACCAACTGGTGAATAACAACTCCAGCAGTGGCCAGCAACAACGGCCAGAAAAGCAGGTAGCTGCCTGAAGCAAGCCGTAGCGCCAGCAGCCAACTCAGAATCCACGACAAGATCAGGCCGGCGAGAGACAATTCCCGAGTGCTGAAGCGCCTGCGCAAAGCGGCAACTCCTATGGCGCCAGCCCAGGCGCCCAGAAGCATGAGACCGCAAAGCAGGAATAAATTCGCAGCTGAGTCACCCAAGATCATCCTTCCCGCGAGAAAAAACGTGACCACCCACCAGCCCGCCGCGACAACCAGCGGGATCACAATCAGAAGTCCCAAGCAGCCAAGCAGCGCGAGAAGTAACCTTCCAGGCCGCGTCTCCGATCGCCAAATCCCAAGCAGAACTGCCAGAACAAGCAATATGGTTAGGAATGCCTCTCCCGGCAATACCCAGCGTTGGCTGTAAGCCACAAGATTGCTGCCAAACCAGTCGAAGAAGACATCATCACCCCTTGGCTTTTTCAGATCGGTCAGATCCGATTCGCCAAAATAGCGCGTCAGGGCAATGCCATAAGAACCATCATGTTGGAGAGACGCCGCGCTGAGATTTCCAGGCGTATCAAGAGGTGTGTGGTAAGCATCCGACCCTTCACCGAAGGCAAAATTTAGCCCCGGAATGCCCAGCGGACGAAAGACAGTGAAATCTGTGTCATTCGGCAGCAATTTGTACAGTTCGTAAAAGAGTGAAGAGCCAATCGGATTTGGAGCAGCGGTGGCAACAGCTTCAACCAATGGTTGATTGTTCACGCTGGTTTCGAACAGCAATGACGGCCCGCGCCTTCCCCGTGCTTCGAAGTTCATGATCAAGCCAATATCTTTCACCCACGGATGTGAATGAGCAAACGCCTCAGCTCCAAGAAGCCCCGCTTCCTCACCATCCGTGAAGAGCACGATCAGGTCCCGTTTCAGTGCCGGACCTCGGCGCAGTGCGCGAACTACTTCAAGGATCGACGCCAGCCCGGATCCATCATCAGCCGCTCCCGGGGCGTAAGAAACGGAATCGTAGTGGGCCATCAACATAATGGCAGGGCCTCCGGCACTGCCGGCAATACGGCCGGTAATATCCTGTGTTCGCCCGGCAATCACAAGATGCGCTGTCGGATCTATGCCAATGGACGAAAACACCTGAGGCTCCATCCCAAGCTGCGCAAGTTGTTCCAGTAAATAGTTTTTGACAGCATCATTAGCACCGGAACCGATTGGGTGGCTCACGCGGGCAATCTCGCGGACATGTATCATGGCACGTTCCGCGGAGAATTCATTATCGGGAGCTGTTGCTGGTTCAGGCGCGGGCGGACGCACTGCCCGGACTGCCAGCACCGCTAAAATGATGATCACGCTCCATGTCAGAAAAAATGCAAGGGACGGAGCGGACGGCTTCTTACGAGTCGCAGACTCGGTGCTTTGCGGTTGCACTGCCATCGCACAAGTATATCCAGGAAGATTGTTTCCGGCCTGGACGGGCTAAAGAAAGACCAACCGACGGGAGCTTCTTGCGATGTTTACCGCTGGCGCGGACTTCGTTTGATACAGAATGGCTAAAATGGAAGATTTTCCGATGTCGCCTATTGGACTACCGCCGCACCTGGCCTGCCTTGTTCCATCGCAATGGGCGATATGGCGATGGTTTGTCTTGCGTGGCACAGGCTTTCCCGCGGATCGAGTGATCCGTCTCGCCGCGCCAGTGTGCGCATCAGCTGCCGACGCATTAATTTCCGCCGAAGTTGCATTAGAAGATGAGTTTCAGGTAGCAATCCGAGCCTTGAATACATTGCTCGATCGGTTTACGTCAGAAGGAAAGAGCCGGGACGACCAGCAATTTAAGACCGTGCTGAATGCAAGGCGTCGCCTGGCAGAGAGAAAGGTTCCCCGGGCAATTGATCAGTATCCTGGACTTTGCGAGATGTTCCAGGCGCTTGAAAATTCATTCCAGAAAACTCAGCATCTACACGCCCGTTTTGAAGACGATTTTACCGGGTGTCTGGTGGGTCAGAGCGAGGTTCTGAAAAATTTTGCATCGGATTCCGGGTTCCAGGAAGCAATCATTTGGCAGAATAGACATGCGTTTGAAAATGCTATCCGGCCAATTGCCGAATTGAGCGAAAGGCCTGTAAGAAACCAGCACCAGCGGCATCACGAGGAACTCATAGCATCCTACGTCCAGCGCTACTGCGTAAAAAACGACACCATCGGCTTCTTTGGACCTGTCACTTGGGGAACACTCAAGGCTGGCGACCCTATGATGGAAATGGTTCCTGGTGCGTCGCTTCTCAAATGCCGCAACACCTACTTTGAAGACTGGGCGGTCGACAAAGTCGCCGAAAGCTTGTCCCGGCTCGAAGGAATAGACTGGTGGATCCCTCCTCGGCTCGTTCCGCTTTTCTTAATAGAAGATGGAATCCTGCACCGGCCACAGGCGCCTGCGATACGTCTAAACGCGCTGGAGGCAGCAGTGTTACCCCTTTGCGACGGCAGGAATCTACCCGGAGAGATCCTGTCTGAGCTCCAGCGTCATTCTCAGTTTCGTGGCTTGGGTCAGGATGACATGGTCGGCCTGCTGAAAGCAAAGAGTGCGGAAGGAATTCTCGTCTGGCGGCTCCTGGTGCCGGTCGAAATCAATGCCGAAAAGGGGCTTCGGCGGCAATTGCTTAGGATTGGAGATGCAGACCTTCGAGAGAGAGCACTCGAGTGTCTGGATCATATGGAAGCTCTGCGCCACCAGGTTGCCGGTTCGGTCGGCAATCCGGGGCAACTATGCGCTGCGCTGCAGAAGCTCGAAGCCGCTTTCATGGAGATCACACAAGCGGAAGGCCATCGAAAGCGCGGAACCACTTACGGTGGCCGCACAATTGTGTATGAAGATTGTCAACGCGATGTCGCCCTTCGGATTTCGTCCCAATTGCTGGCGCCAGCAGTCCCGGCACTTTCTCTGCTCTTGCGGGGGCTGCGCTGGCTGGTGCAGGCGATGGCGCTGGAATTCACTCTCGTTTTTCGCCAAAGCTACGAGGAGTTTGCGGCAAAGCAGGGTAGCCGGGACGTTTCATTGATGGATTGGTGGCTCTACACCGAGCCCAAACTGGCAGAGGCTCCATCGCTTTCACAAGTGGAAAAACTCTTCAAGCTCAAGTGGGCTGAGGTTCTGCCTGTCATGCAGCATCAGTCGCCCGTCCAATTTGAAAGCTGGAAATTGAATGAAGTCGTTCAGAGGACATTTCCTGACATTCCCATCGTCTGCCCGGTCCCCTATTACTGCCCAGACTTGATGCTGGCGGGTACACCGGAAAGCGTCCTTGAAGGCGACTGTTTGTATGTGCTGGGTGAAGTGCACTTGGGAAAGAACACGCTGACCCATGCGGCGCTTGTCGAACAACATCCTCATCGCGAAGAGCTGATGGATGCCGTCAAGTGGGACCGCGCCTCCGGTCGCTTCAAAATTATAGATACCCAGGAAAGCGGCACGACAACGGTGCGAACCAGCGAAGGTCTGCATCTTCCCACTGACTACCTCCTCGCCACCACACCTTTATCAATCGCTCCTACAGGATGCAATGGTCGTCCCATCGGCGAGTTGCTGCTGCGCGAGCAAAACGGAGAGCTCGTTGTGGTGGATCGCAAGGACTCGCGCTGCTTTCCCATTCTGGATGCTTTTGCCGATCTGTTTTGTGCTTTCATAATGAACAAAGCTTCCTGGATACAGCCGGCGCGGCATGTTCCCCGTGTGCTGATCGACAATGTAGTCATCCACCGCGAAACGTGGAGCGCACGCACGGAGGAGCTTGCATTTGCCATGGAGAAGGAAGAAAGCCGGCGTTTCCTTGGTGCACGAAAATGGATGAAAACCCGCGGCGTGCCGCGCAGGACATTTGTCAGAAGTCCGGTCGAAGTTAAGCC
>DATMMY010000248.1:0-5454 GCA_035569515.1 Candidatus Solibacter sp.
TTAGGCTGAAGCCCGGTTAATTCTAAACACTTTCGGCGCGAGTAAACTTCCTTCGGCTCGCAAGCTCACCTCAGGACAAGCTGTGCCCTGACACAAACCAAAGATTGAAACACCGATTTTCCCGCGAGCTGTATAACCCCCCGCAGCCCTATATCTATCTCACTCTGCCAGCGAGCGGTAGAGCGTGGTTTTGCCGATCCCGAGCAGGGCAGCGGCTAGTGCCTTATCTCCCTTGGTTGCTGCCAATGCCTTATGGAGTGCCTGCCGCTTTACTTCCAGCAAGGTTCTTACGCCCAATTTCTTGCGCAGGCCCAGCAGGAACTTCTCCGGTTGAGATGTAGTTTTTTTTCGTTTAGAGTGACGAGTTTGTTTTGCCATATTGTGCAAGCCCCCCGAGTTGCCAAATTCGACGTGTAATAATCGCGGTTTCGCCGCCTGCTTATACCAGTGTAACGACTGTTCCGGTAAAAAGCACTGCAATATAGAGGCAAAATCGGACATTCCAAGAATTATTTCCCAGAATGGAACGTCCCAAAATGGGACAAACGACCGCCTGAATCCGCTTCCGGCATTTCTTTCGCTGGCCCCGGATGTGCCATCTCAAGCTGAAAACCCTTATAATCGCAATTCGAGGCCGCACGACTGTAGAGCTTGCGAAAAAAGTCTTTTTCGTGCTTTCATTGGACCCGCAGGGGCTAAATGCCTGGCTAAAGCCCGGTTGATTCAAGAGCTTTGCGGCACGAATAAATTCGTGTCCTGATACAAATCAACCGCCTCATAGCCACTTTTTCCGCAAGCTGTATAGGCACGTTCATAACGGACCGGCCCGGTAAATCAGGTTGATGGATACTGTGAATATTTTGCTGAACGAGGCCGAAGCGCGAGTGCTGGGCTCGCTGATCGAAAAGGACATTACTACTCCGGATTATTATCCGCTTTCATTGAATGCGCTTATTAATGCCTGCAATCAAAAATCCAACCGTGAACCGGTCATGAACCTGGATGAGGATACGGTCAGGCTTGCGCTCCGCAACCTCAGTGAAAAAGGGCTGGCCGGGACTGCGGGCAGCGCAGACAGCCGTGTGACCAGGTACGAGCATCGTCTCCAGGAGGTCTTCAACTTTAACCGGCGCGAGATTGCCATTCTTTGCGTCTTGCTCTTGCGGGGACCGCAAACGCCGGGCGAACTGCGGGGACGCACGGAACGGATGCACCGCTTTGACGATCTCTCTGAGGTACAGTCTGGATTGCAGAACCTGATGCAGCGCGAGCCGTCGCTGGCCAAAATGCTGCCCCGGCAGCCTGGCACCAAGGAATCGCGCTACATGCACCTGCTCTCGGGCGATGTGGAATCGTGGGAACCGGGAGTGCCATCCGGTGAGGCTGTAAACAGCGGTTCAGTGGATATGGAGCGCATTGCCCGACTGGAGAACGAAGTGGCCGCACTTCGGAAGGAAATTGCCGACTTAAGGCAGCAGTTCTCGGAATTCAAAGGGCAGTTCTAGCCAAACTCATTGAAATTGTTAACGCCATCGACGTGAGGAGCAGAGTTCTTACCACTGATTTTCACTGAGTCCTCTGATCGAAAGCAAGATGGTTTAACCGCTGTTTGGGCTGAGGCCGCAGATCAGAAGGGCAGAAACTCAGGGGATGATGGCGGGAAATCCTGGATTTCTCTCAAAAAACAAAATGGCAGCCCACGCGTTACCGCGGCTGCCATTTTGCTGGTTCAAATTACCAGACTACCAAATTACGCAATTACCCAATTCTTCCTCACGCAATTACCAAATTCTTACTCATCTATTGCACCGCAGCTTTCCGTTGTTGTTCGAGATCTCCGAGCACTGGTTGAAGTTATCCAGCGACGTCTTGCTGTAGCGGCCATTGGTCTTTTGGCAATTGGCCTTCAGGGTATTGCCGCTCACGCGGATGTCCTGGCAGGTTTGCGTGTACGAACCACCCGGTACGCCGCCTTGATAACCGCCCTGTCCGTTGTTGTAATAACCACCCGGTCTGTTGTTCTGATCGTCGCGGTCGCCATCATCGCGGTCGCGACCACGACCGCCATTGTAATTCCCGCCGTTGTTGTAGCCACCGCCTCCGGTGCACCGGAGCGTTCCGTTGTCGTTGGTTATTTCCCCGCAACCCTGATAGTTGCGGAGGGATGTTCGGTTCCATTGCCCGCCACGGGTCTGGCAGTCGGCTTCAAGGGTGTTGCCCCGGGTGCGAATGTTTCGGCAGGTTTGATTGTAGGATCCGGCCGGCCCATTGCCATTTTGATAGCCGCCATTATTGTAGTTGCCATTGTTGTAGTTGCCGTTGTTGTATCCGTTTCCGCCATTGCACCGCAGCGTTCCATTGTCGTTCACGATTTCGCTGGTGCAGTTTTGATAGTCCGCAAGCTGCGTGGACTGCCAGTTGCCATTGGTATCCTTGCAAGTCGCGTGCAGCCCGGATCCATTTACCCCAATATCCCGGCAGGTCTGTTGATAAGAGCCCGAGGGACGGCTTTGTGCAGCACAGGTCGTCCCCGGATTCCAGAAAGCCATGGTGATGACCGCAACCAGGCCAAACTTAGTTAAGTTACGCATTCGCTTATCTCCTTTTACTGTTTCGTCGCTAGCACTCATCGACTCCAGGCAAGCGCGCTTGAGAGATCTCTTGCGATTGCGAGGCGACTTGACTTCGCCCTCAACCGGGTAATAGCAACAACATGAAATTTAAGAAGTGGCTGAATTTCCGGCTGGGCGCGTACAGCATCCCGAATCAGTGAAACTCTTTAGGTATACATAGTGTTAGGTGCTCCTGTATGGGTATAAGTTGGCTTGGATCCAGAGATCAATCGAAGGATTGGCTCTTTGGAGAGGCTGCCGATGCAAGCTCCTGCGCGAAAAAAGTTGCGCGGGAGATCCAGCGGCACTGAAAGTGCATCGTACTCTCGGGTCCCGGAGTTGAAGATGAACCTGTTGTTATAAGGGGTTCGCTTGATACTGGGACAGCGCCCTGGTGTTACTATATGTTTCTCTTGCACCGCTTAGTTCTCATTCTATTGGTTCTCTTCGCGCCTCTGGCAGCGCATCCCGCTGTGGGCGATCCTCCGCGTGACACTCCGGACGTTCATCGGCTGCGGCTCTTTCATACACATACCGACGAGCGTATTGACGTGGTTTACCGCATCGGGGACACATATGTGCCGGAGGCCATTGACGAGCTCGAACACTTCCTGCGTGACCACCGCACCGGGGATGTTCATCATATCGATCCGCGGCTGTTCGATTTGCTGAGCGATCTGACCACCACGGTTGGACAACCGGAGGCTGAAATCGACGTTGTTTGTGGCTATCGTACTCCCTGGAGCAACCGCTACCTTCGCAGGCATTCGCGCCGGGTGGCCAAGCATAGTCTTCACATGGAGGCCATGGCCATCGATATCCGTGTGCCTGGCACCAGTACCAGGGAATTGCGGGATGCCGCCCTGTCGCTGGGACGCGGAGGAGTCGGCTACTATCCTCGCAAGGGGTTTGTCCATGTCGATATTGGCCGGGTGCGCAAATGGTAATCTGAGCGCATGAAAGACGCAGGCGATTTTCATTCCATCTGACTGTCCCGCAACCAATTCTAGATGTGTCATCCTGAACGAAGCGCAGCGTTGTGCTTAAAGCAACGTGCCGGATGGGCGCGTAGTGCAGGACCCCGATAATATTTGATAACCGATTCTATATCAGGGAGTTCTCTTGTTGGAACTATACGTTTTTGTGTTGCGCCAACTAGTCCTCGTGAGAACGCCTTGATGCCGCATCGTACAGTAAAGATTCTTGGGGTCCTTCGACTCCGCGCCATTGGCTCATGGTGATCGTGACAGTTTTTGCGGCGCTGCGCTCAGGATGACAAGTCGTTGGGTTGACAGAGGATTTCGACAATCTCTAGTTTTCACAGGCCCTTTAGTCCCGCCGCATTTCTATAACAGGGCTACACAACTTCAGAATCGCTCTAATTTTGTTTGGGCGAATTCTGCTTAGGCGAGTCGGTTATGGGTGAACCCGGTATTTGCGGGCCCGTGATCTGCGAACCCATGAGGGGTAAATCAGGATAAGGATAACCGTTGGCCAGAGCGGTTTCGAGCGTGGCATCGTGGCCGTAGACATCGTCGAAGAAGCGCACCTCGCCGTTCTCCTGGACGGCCACTGTGCCGTACAGAATAAGCACCCGGATGGGATGGGCCAGGTTCACTTGCACGTTGTCGGGGCCATTCATGGCAGCCTGAATGCGCTCGTCGGTCCACGATGGATCATTGCGCAGGACCCACTTCGCCAGCGCTGCCGGGTTTTCAACGCGGATGCATCCATGGCTGTAGTCCCGCCGAGGCCGCGAGAAAAGCCCGCGTTCAGGCGTCCCGTGAAGATAGACGTCGTAGTGGTTTGGGAAAACAAACTTGGCCAGTCCGAGCGAATTGGCGGGGCCCGGCTTTTGCCGGATCTCCAGCTGCTTGGCTTCAAGCCTGCCCAGGATTTTCTTATCTACAGTATCAGAAGGGATCACCTCTCCGTGGTGGTCCACAATTTCGTACTGGTGTTTATCCAGGTACGACTTGTTCTTTTGGATTGCCGGAAGCAACTCAGCCTGCACAATGCTGTCGGGCACATTCCAATAAGGCCGGAAGATGATGTAGCGCATCTGGTCTTCAAAAACCGGTGTCTGGTGGTCCGGTGTCTTGCCCACAACCACGCGCATCGAAGCTGGAGGCTTGCGGTCAGCATAGGCGTGCAGTTGAAATTCGGGAATGTTGACCACAATGAATGGCGACCGCAAATCAGACCGCAGCCAGCGCCAGCGTTCCAACGTAAGTTGAAGTTGGGTAACGCGCCGGCTCAGAGGAGTGACAAGCTGGTTGAAAGTGTCGCGGCCAAGCGCTCCATCCGGGAACAGGCCATGCCGTTGCTGGAAGTGTTTCACTGCTTTAACTAACACGCCGTTATAGGTCTTGGACTCGGCGGGGGCCGCTGCATCCTGAGGAAGATCGCCTAAGAGACGCAGGCGGCTCACTAATTGCGAAATGCCTGGATACGGGTCGCCAGGTTTGATGGATTGCCCGGGAACCGGCAGCGGCTCGCCCTCGCCCTGGCGCGCCAGGGCCAGGTATCGCTCAAGGGCCAACTTTGTGCGAAGGTATCCCGGAAAAGAAGGCTCCACCTGCTCCACGACAGACGCCACGTCCTGTGCGGCCAGCACACGAGTGCGAAGAAAATCCGCCAGGTTGTATTTTTTGCCTTCAGTGTCGAATCCAAATTGGAAATAGCGCGGGTTGATTCGCCCCGCGTGTAAATCCGAAATGTACCGCATCGCCGAAACCGTTAAAGTCAGATCAAAGCAGGCCAGGTCATAAGCGGCCGATCGACTATTTGGCTCGGCCAGCCTCGCCAGCCGGTCGCCCCAGCGGGAGCTGTCGTAATCTTC
>DATMMY010000249.1:0-7277 GCA_035569515.1 Candidatus Solibacter sp.
TTTGCCAACCTGCAGAAAAAGCACCCCACGGAGGAGTTGGAAGGGGAGCTGCCGGCGCGGGAGATGAGGGCCATTGTTGTCCTCAGCAACCGGGGCCGCTCCATTATGAGCGACTTCGCGAATGCTATTGGAGTTCCCATGAGCACCGCCACTCATATGATCGAGAAGCTGGTAAGAAAAGGCCTGGTAGAACGGGTCCGTTCGGAAGAAGACCGGCGTGTTGTGCATGTGGAATTAAGTGAAGAGGGGCGCAAGCGCGAGCACCATTTTCTGCAAAATCGGGTTGCGATGGGACGGGACATGCTGGCTCCCCTCAGCCGAGGGGAGCGAGAGCTTTTCCTGGAGATGCTGGTCAAGATGGTTCAGGCCACCAGCCCGGATGCAAAGGAAAATGACATGAAGGAAACCGACACAAAGAACGGCACAAAGAAACATAGTTGAGTTTGAGCTTTCCCTATCCAGGAAGGCTATTTTTTTATTTTTTCTCTGCTATAGACACCACAATCCATTAATAATCATCAGTTTTAGCTGAGAAAAACATAAAATATACTATTGACAGATTCTGTGATATACTTCAAAATTAGAATAATTTGATTGTGGAAATATCTAGAATTTGAGGTCGCGGTCAAGCCTTCGATTTCAGGTTCTTAAGATAAGCGCTCAAGAGATTTGTTCTTGGGCAGAAACGATTCGGGTCTCCAGGCAAGGAGAAGGTGCTTGCGAGAAGGTACAGACTGGGGGAAGGAGCCAGCCTCAGTTTTGTGCTCCCACCCGGCATTTCCTGATGTGGGGTAGGTAAGAGTTAGGTATCAAGGGCCACAGGCAGGATGATTGTTTCAAAAGATGCTCGAAGGGAGGAGCAGCACGCGTGCTCATCCCGCAAGGACGGAGTTCCGGTACGTTTGGACCCTGATTTAGGTTCCCAGGTTCGTTTCTGGACTAACGGTAAATTTGGCCCATCGGAACTCTGCTTTCTTGCCGCGCGATGGGCGGCAAGAAATCTCAGTTAGAAATCCCGCACACAACTCCTGCTGGTCCAACTTACCGCGACGTTGAGATTTTTTCGGTCAATAAAAAACAGGTGGTAGAAATCCAGCAAGAGCCCATGTTGTTTCAGATCAGCGTTTTCAGCGAAAATCAGCGGCAAAATCCCTCCGGCCAATTGCTATTTGCTAATTGCTAATCGCCAACTCAGCATTGCACAATCTTCTCCGACTGGATGCCTCGGGTGGCGTTGCGCGTATCAACTACCAGCTTTGCCTCACTCACGATCTTGCGATAGTCGTAGTCCGAGTGGTCGGTAACAATCAGCACGCAGTCATACTGGCCCAGGTTGTCGAGCGGTGTGCAGTTCATCTGGAGATTGTATTTACGCCCCTGGCCTACCTTGCGAAAGTAGGGGTCGTTGTAAAAGACCTCAGCGCCCTGGCGCTGCAGCTGTTCAATAATCGTTAGCGCCGGAGACTCGCGCAGGTCGTCGATGTCTCTCTTGTAGGCCACGCCCAGGACCATCACCTTGGAGCCGTTGAGCGCTTTTTTGTGTCGATTGAGCGCCGAGGCCACGGAGGTGACCACGTGGTAGGGCATGGCGCTATTGATCTCGCCGGCCAGCTCAATGAAGCGCGTATGGAAGTCCCACTCTTTGGCCTTCCATGAAAGGTAAAAAGGATCAACCGGAATGCAGTGTCCGCCCAGTCCCGGTCCAGGGTAGAACGGATGAAATCCAAAAGGCTTGGTGGAGGCTGCCTGAATGACCTCCCAGATATCGATGCCCATGCGCAGGCATAGCAGCTTCAGCTCGTTGACCAGCGCGATATTCACGCAACGATAAATATTTTCCAGCAGCTTGGTCATCTCAGCCGCCGCCGGACTGGAGACCGGCACCACCCGGTTGAAGATGCTGTTGTAAAGTGCTCCCGCGATTTCGGAGGCCGTTGGATTCAGCCCGCCCACCACCTTGGGGATATCGCGGCGTGCAACCGTGTCATTGCCTGGATCTTCCCGCTCGGGAGAAAAAGCCACAAAAAAAGAATTCGCGAATTCCTGGCTGTCGCGCGCAGCTTTCAACCCGGCCTTATTTCCGGATTCAAGAATGGGAACCAGCACTTCCTCCGTGGTGCCAGGATAGGTGGTGCTTTCAAGCACGATCAGCTGTCCTGCGCGTAAATGGGGAGCAATGGCCTCTGCCGTCGCGCGAATATAACTCAGATCAGGCTCACGGTACTCATTCAGGGGAGTGGGCACGCAGATCATCAGGGCATCCATCTCGGCAACATGGCGATAGTCGTCGGTGGCGGAGAACCCCGTGGCCCGTGCTGCCGCAATCTCAGTATGGGGAATGCGAAAGATGTAAGATTGATCGCTGTTCAGAGACTGGACCTTAGTTGCGTCGACATCAAAGCCGGTGACCGGAAAGCGCTCCTCATTGAACAGCAGCGCCAGCGGGAGACCAACGTAACCAAGGCCAATGATTCCTACTTTGGCCGAGCGTGCGTGAACACGAGAGCGAAGTTGTTCGAGGTTGGCAGTATAAGTTGCAGGGTGGGTGGACATAATCTCTCCGAATTTTACATGCAGGCCGCCCAAACCGCACAAGCGCAAGCCGTGAAAATCAAAGGCCAACTTGCATAGTGTTCATCCAGGCAAATCAACGAAGTCCCATCAGCGTCAATCAGACCAGTCAGCGTCATCAGCGTTGAGGGGGTTTGAGGTTCTCAATTTTGGCAATTATGGCACTTTTGGCAATCATGGCAATTCTGCAATCGGTCCAGTAAAAGAACCATCACGGCTATTCCCTGATTTCGAGTTTTGCTTTAATTTATTGACTCTGGATTGGTATATCGAAGGTGCTAGAACCTTCGGCAGCCTTAAACTAAGATAGGTCAAAGCGGCGTTTCGAACAAGAGAGTTGTGTTACTCTGTACCGCAACTCCCCCCAGCGAAAGTAGTGGCACAAAAACACAAACCCGGCTTTCAGATTTCCTACGTAACCATAACTTACCGCAGCGTTTTTCTGGGGTTGTTGGGGGTATTCGCGGTCGCTGCTGTGGTGATGTATCTGGCCTTCCCGGAGACCACCAACAGGCTGATGCAGTCAGGGGGCAACATCTTCACCAAATTGATGGTCAAGGTGGGGCTGGCCAATAATCCAAAGGGTACCGGCCCTAGTACTGATCCGGGTCCGCAGCAAGCCCATTTCACCAATATCGATGGAACCGTCCGGGTCCACAAAACCAGCATGAACAAGTGGATCAACGCGGACTACAACGTGGCCCTGGAAAAAGGTGATGTCGTTCAGACCTCATCGGAGGGCATTGCCAAGATCGTCTTCACCGACGGCACCAACTACACGGTCAAGACGGATTCACTGATTGTTGTCCAGGAAAACTCGGTCAACTCGGCGCAACAGACCGCGGTCAAAGTCGAGGTAACAACAGGCACCGTCGATCTGGCCACGTCAAGCATCACCCAGGGCTCCAGATCGCAGGTAACCGCCGCCGGCGCCACCGTTACCCTGGGATCGGAAACCTCCGCCGAGGTGCAGAATAACCCCCGTACCGACGACCATGAGATCCTGTTGAAAAAAGGTTCCGGCGAGGTCAGCCGGCCCGGCAGCGAGACCGTAAAGCTGGGTAATTACGAAAAAGTAACTTTTGCCGCAGATGCCCCTGGAATGAAGAAAACAAAGGAGATAGGCCCCCCTACGTTGATTGATCCCCCCAACATGCAGCCTATCTTCGTGGGTACCAAGAACAACCCGGTGAATTTCTCCTGGACGCCCATGGACAATGTGAAGCAATACCATATCAAGGTGTCAAAAAACCCCTATTTTTCATCCCTGCTGGTGGATACCATGATCCCCTCCGCTTCCGTGCAACTCATAGGATTTGCGGAAGGCGCATACTATTGGGAGGTGCAATCCGTCGGAGAGAACGGGAAGCTTTCGGTAGAGAGCGAAAAGAACAGATTTACGGTGATTCCCAAGGGAGAAGACAAGGTGGGGATTGCCTTGGAGATCGATCCCCTGGTGCAACACGGGCATATCATCGAAGTGCGAGGGCGTACCGAATCCGGCGCCCGGGTAATGGTCAACGATCAACAGGTGGCGGTGGTGAACCGGGATGGCTCCTTCGTCCACTACACCGCGCAACTGCCTACGGGCCTCAACGTAATCACGGTTACAGCCCAAAACGCAAAAGGGGGGGTCAAGAGCCAGACACAAAACGTAGTTATCCAGTAGAATCTCTTATAGCTTCGGTTTGATTTTTGCTTCATTATCTATCTGTGGTATTCCCAAAAGGTTCAGGCAGGCGCAGCCGAAAACGCTTGGCGTGGCAATGAGTGTCGCCCAATCGTGCGGCAATTTCACGAATTCAGAAAAATAGAAAGAAGCGGGTATGTCGTCAAACGGTTTTAAGTCAGAGACTTCGCGCATCCACAATTTTCGTTCGCTCTTCAGTATGTTTTCCAGCGATCTAGCCATCGATCTGGGAACTGCGAATACGCTCGTCTATGCCAAAGGCAAAGGCATTGTTGTGAATGAGCCGTCCATCGTGGCCATCAATAAAAACACGGGTGAAGTGGAGGCGGTCGGCAAGGAAGCCAAGGAGATGCTGGGGCGCACCCCCGGCAACATCGTCGCCATCAAACCTATGAAAGACGGCGTGATTGCCGATTTCAAAGTCACGGAGAAAATGCTGAACTACTTCATTCAGAAGGCGCACAACCGCAAGATGCTGGTGCATCCGCGGATCGTAATCGGCGTCCCTTCCGAGATCACGCAGGTGGAGAAGCGCGCCGTGATGGATTCCGCGTATCGCGCCAAAGCCAGCGAAGTGCACCTGGTGGAGCAGGCCATGGTCGCGGCGATTGGCGCGGGGCTGCCCATCACGGAGCCCAGTGGCAACATGGTTGTGGATATTGGCGGCGGTACTACGGACATCGCCGTCATCTCTCTGAGCGGTATCGTCTACTCGCGCTCCGTGCGCATGGCGGGAAACCAGATGGATGAAGCCATCATGAATTACCTCAAGCGCAAGTACAACCTGCTCATCGGCGAGCGAACCGCCGAGCAGATCAAGATTGAAATCGGCTCCGCGTATCCGCTGGACAAGCCGTTGACCATGGAGATCAAAGGCCGCAACCTGATTGAAGGCGTTCCCAAGACCATTACCATTGACGACAGCGAGATTCGCGAAGCGCTCAGCGAGTGCATCAGCACCATCATGAACGCCGTCCGCGTAGCGCTGGAACGCACTCCACCGGAGTTGAGCGCCGATATCAGCGACCGCGGCATCGTGCTCACCGGCGGTGGCGCTCTGCTGAAAAATCTGGACAAGCGAATTCGCGAGGAAACCGGCTTGCCGGTCTCCATCGCCGACGATCCGCTGGCCAGCGTGGTTTTGGGCACCGGGAAGATGCTCAGCGACTTTAAGCTGCTGCGGAAAATATCAATCGAATAGACAGCCGGACGGCGGGGACGTTTCAGAGGGACGCCCCGCATTGCCGGCCTCCTGAAGCGTCACACCATGGAAAGTTTCTTTAGCCGTTACAAGAACCCGCTCCTGCTCATGGCGGTTCTTTTCATTCAGGTGATTATGCTGGCCTCCCAGGTCAAGCGTCCTGATGATCCTAAGAATCCCGGTGCGGGCGGTACGCGGCTGATCCGCGTCTGGGCCGTGAATATTGTTACACCCATCGAGCGGACCTTCATCGGCACGGGTCACTTTTTCCGGAATACCTGGCGCAACTACGTTGATCTCCATGACGTTCGCGAGCAGAACCGCAAATTACAGGCGGAGCTGGACCGCTTGCGAATGGAGCAGGCAAAATTGAAAGAAGATGCGGAGCAGGCGCATCGCCTGCAGCACCTGCTCGGTTTCAAGGAGCAATTCATAGGTACTACCCTGGCGGCGCAGGTGATTGGCTCCAGCGGAAGCGAACAGTCACGCGTGATCTACATTGATAAAGGGCGGCACGATGGGCTTAAGGTGGACATGGCCGTTATTACCCCGGATGGGATCGTGGGCAAAGTAAAAGAAGTCTATGCCAGAAGCTCTCAGGTGCTGGTCATTAATGATCGTGACAGCGGTGCAGGGGTAATTCTGGAAAAATCCCGGCTGCAGGGAGATCTGCATGGCACCAGCCAGGGAGAGACTGTGGTCAAGAATGTGATGTCCGACGAGAAGGTGGATATTGGTGAGAAGGTGATCACCAGCGGCGGGGACCGGATCTATCCCAAGGGATTGCCCGTAGGCAACGTGACCGCCGTGAATTCGGATCCCGAGAAGCCTCTGTTTCTTTCGATTGCAGTGAAGCCTGCTACCAACCTCGGCCGCCTGGAGGAAGTGCTGGTTATTACGAAAATGGCAGAGGAGCTGCCCAGCGCGGGCCAGAGCTCCGGTCCAATTCGCGCGGCGGACATCCTGGCGCAGCGGCTGCCCACAGTTCCCAAGTCACCGGACAAGCCTCAAGAAAATGCAGGAACCCCCGGAGCGTCCGCTAGGGCGAACAAGCCGACGCTGGGCGGAGCAGCGAATCAGGTCAAGAAGCCAGTGGCAGGTGCCAGTTCCGGCGTGACGGCAAATGATGGCAAGCCGGTGGTCCCAAAAGCGCCTAAGCCAAAGAAAATCACCGGCCAGCCTGATCAACATCCACAGGCCGGACCCTCGGACTCCACCAAGCCTGGCAAGCCGGAAACAAGGCCACCGTCTTCTACCACGGAGAAACCGCCTGAATGAGTGGGGCCGTGACGTACACATCCCGCGAGGAGATTGATGTCCACCGGTTTAGCTGGGGGATCTCCATAGGCGTTCCCCTACTGGCGATCTTCTTCCAGGTTTTTTTGCCGGTACGGCTTGGTTTTCTTGCGGTTTTCGATCTTCCGTTGCTGGTCACAATTTTCTTTGGGGTTGCCCGGCGGAAGCCCATGTCCGGCCTGCTTACCGGGGCCCTGATCGGGACCGTGCAGGATGCCTTCAGCTCCCAGCCGATCGGCCTGAATGGGATTGCCAAGACCATGATTGGCTACATGGCTTCATCACTGGGGGTCAGGCTCGATGTGGATAATCCTGGCTCGCGCTTCCTCATGACCTTCGGCTTCTACCTGCTGCACCGCTTCATCTACACGGTCATCGACATCGGCTTGGTAGGCGGCAGCGAACCCCAGAACTGGGGCCACCTGGCCCTCTGCGCAGTATGCAACGGCCTGCTAGCCATACCGCTGTTCGCCCTCCTGGACCGCTTCAAACTGCGCACCTAAGAGCGGTTGCGCCTCC
>DATMMY010000250.1:0-4019 GCA_035569515.1 Candidatus Solibacter sp.
CGCGCTACTCCTGATCACCGCCGCCACGGTTTACCTGTTTGCCGCGCATCCCTGGTGGTTCCCAGCCGGCGTGTCCGCCCATGCTGCGGCCATTGACCATCAATTTCTGGTTGCTTTGTGGCTTCTGGGCGCGTTGTTCATTGCCGGCCAGTTTTTGTTGGGGCTCTTGGTCCTGCGCTCGCGATTCAACCGCACCGCAGAACATTCTCGCGGAAGCTGGCCGCTGGAGATCGCCTGGACTCTCCTGATTGCCTGCCTCTTCTTCTGGTTCAACATCACCGGTAATCGGCTTTGGTCAGAGATCAAGCTGCACCAACCGGAACCGGACGCACTTCAGGTAGAAGTCACCGGGACGCAGTTTCAATGGTATTTTCGCTACCCAGGAAGCGACGGCAAATTCGGAAGCATCAACGCGCAACGTTTCGCCAGACCCGAAGAGGGCAATCCTCTGGGCATTGATCCCGGCGATGCAGACGGCAAAGACGATATCGTCTCAACCTCTTTGGTGCTGCCCGTGGGACACGATGTTGATCTTACGCTGCATGCCAATGATGTTATCCATGGTCTGTTCATCCCGGCCATGCGGTTCAAGCAGGATACGGTCCCTGGGATGAGCGTCCACACCCATTTCAAGCCGCTGCAGACGGGGACTTACGAAATTGCCTGTTCGCAATTGTGCGGCCTGGGGCACTATCGTATGAGAGCCACGGCACGAATCGTCACCGACCAAGAGTTCAAGCAATGGTTAAAGGGGCACTAAAATGCGCCACCCCGCTCCCATCACAACTCAAACTGCGACCACGGGCTTACTGCGCCGATATCTTTTCAGCACAGATCACAAAACCGTTGGCCTGCAATATTTCTTTCTTTCTTTAGCTGCGGTGCTCGTCGGGATGGTGCTCTCACTGTTGATGAGAATCCATATTGTCTGGCCCAAGACTGCAATTCCCTTCGTTGGAGAGATCAAGCCGGAAAACTACCTGGCGTATCTCACCATGCATGGCACGTTGATGGTTTTCTTCGTCCTTTCAACGGCGCCTCAAAGTGGATTTGGAAATTATTTCTTGCCGCTGCAACTGGGCGCTTCTGAAATGGCATTTCCCCGGCTGAATATGGCCGGATTCTGGATCACCTTGTTTGCGTTCCTGGTGCTGATGGCCGCCTTCTTTGTACCGGGCGGTGCTTCGTTGGCTGGCTGGACACAGTATCCTCCGCTTAGCGCCGTTGCCTCCGCCGGTCCCGGACAAGGGCGAGGAACCGATCTATGGTTGTTGAGTATTGGGCTCTTCTGCCTGGCCTCGGTTCTGGGCGCCATCAATTTCATTACGACCACGCTCAAGCTGCGTGCTCCTGGCATGACTCTGATGCGCATGCCGCTCACCTGCTGGACATGGTTTGTCACCGCCATCCTGACTGTGCTGGCTTTTAGTGTCCTCTTGGCAGCAGCGATTATGTTGCTGCTCGACCGCAATGCCGGGACCAGCTTCTTTGTGCCCGCCGGCCTTGTGATCAGTGGGGCGGCCGTGGACCATCACGGCGGATCGCCGTTGATGTGGCAGCACCTGTTCTGGTTTTTTGGGCATCCTGAAGTTTACATCGCCATTCTGCCGGGCATGGGAATGACCTCGCATCTGCTCTCGGTCTTCTCGCGCAAGCCGGTCTTCGGATACAAAGCCATGGTGTGGGCCACCATCGGCATTGGCGCGCTCGGCTTTTCCGTCTGGGGACACCACATGTTCGTCAGCGGCATGAGCCCCTACGCGGGGTTTGCCTTTTCTACCCTGACCACGGCTATTGCTGTCCCATCAGCGATAAAGACCTTCAACTGGCTGGGGACTCTATGGCACGGACGTATACGATTTACCGTTCCCTTGCTGTTTTCCATAGGCTTCGTCTCGCTCTTCATCAGCGGAGGGCTCACCGGCCCGATGCTGGCGCAGCCCGCTCTCGACGTCTATCTGCACGATACCTATTTTGTAGTCGCCCATTTTCATCTGATCATGGCCATGGCTGGGGTATTTGCCATATTCTCGGCAACTTACTTCTGGTTTCCCAAGATGTTCGGGCGCATGATGGACCGGCGCCTGGGTGCCCTGCACTTCTGGATAACCTTCCTGGGGGCCTATGCCATCTTTATGCCCATGCATTTACTGGGGGCCGCAGGAAATCCGCGCAGATACTCGGAACTGACTGGCGTGCAATATGTTGCAGCCATGATGCCTTTGCATAAGTTCGTCACCGTGGCGGCCATCATCACCATCGCCGGCCAATTCCTCTTTCTTGTGAACTTCTTCTGGAGTATGTTTAAAGGAGCACCTGCAGGGGAGAACCCCTGGCAATGCACCACGCTGGAGTGGAGGCTCCCTTCGCCCCCGCCCCGGCATGGATTTGGCGATAATGTTCCGGTCGTAAACCATGGGCCTTATGAATACAGCAGCCCTGGTTTGAGTAGCCAGGCCGCCGCAAGCGATTTTCTGATGCAGGATGCAGCGGCCAACCCGTAACCGCGAAGTCCATCTGAAGTAGTTATGCCCCGGATTAGTGAACACGTCGGGATTGAACGAAAGCCAAAGCTGGGCGGCGGAGGCCCTGGAAAAATTCCGCACCGGCACGGCTATGGCGGCGGTGACGATGGAGATCATGGCGAGCCGGATGATTTCCTATCCACCAAAGACCGTCTGCGGCGCTACCGCATTGGCATGGTCGTCACGATCATCGCCCTGTCCACTTTCTTCGCCGGCTTGACCGTGGCGTATTTTTTGCGTCTGAGCGTCACCCATTGGGACAGGGATTTGCAAAAGACCGTCCGTGACTTGCGTCCGCTCGCCCTTCCCTACGCTCGGTTGTTCGTCAATACTTTCATTCTGCTGGTAAGCGGCATTACCCTCGAACTGTCGCGCCAGGGCCTGTTGGCCAAATCGGAATTCGCGGCCATGGGAATTGCGCCTCCCAGGTTCAAGACTGAATTGCCGTGGCTGGGTATTACGGTTGTCCTGGGGTTTGCGTTTCTCGCCGGTCAGATCATGGTGTGGAACATCTTGCGGCATCAGGGCGTCTATTTCAGTGCCAATACCCGCAGCGGATTCTTCTATCTGCTCACCGGCTCCCATGCCGTTCATCTCGCCGGCGGTTTGCTGGTTTTGCTCTGGGCGTTGGTCGCCAGTTCTGTGCGGATGAGATTTGAATCGCGCCAGATTGCCGTGGAGGTCACCGCGTGGTACTGGCATTTCATGGGCGTGCTGTGGATTTTCATCTTCGCTCTAATGCATTTTTCCAGGGGATGACAGAATATCTTGCACTTGCCATAATTGAGACGAAGTTTTCTCATTCTGTCATCCTGAGCAACAGACTCGCGGTGCCGAGTTAAGAGGAAACGAACAGGGTGCTTGCGCGACGGGGGACGCATTCTACTAATGAGTGTCATCCCGAGCGTAGCGCCGCAAAGAAGCGAGCATAACGTATCTCCAAGGCGCGAAGAGAGGGACCCCGACAAGGCTTCGGACTTAAATCAGTTCCAAAGCTTTCTACCCGAATCCCTGAGGTATTGTCCCATTAGACGGATCGAAAGGCCCATTGATTCTATTCCACTTGAAAGCGTGTTCATTAGGAGGCGCGTTTTTTGCGCCGAAGAGCCTGCCCTGAGGTCCTCCGAAGGGACCTATGCATTCGAATGTACTGCCGAGGCTTTCCTGGCGGCAATTAGTTCTATGATCCACTGCTTCCTTACTTTCCAATCGAGATTGATCCAAGCCCCCAAAAGGCCAGCTGCACTATTTTATAAAACGCTATAACACAAATGATCAAGATCAAGCAGCATTGCGTTTTTCCACCGGCTTCTGCGCTATACTGCGACTTGCCACTCGTTAATTCTTAGAAACAGGTCCATCGGCATTCATGTCTAACAAAGCAGTACACGAACTGGAGAACGAAACCGGTAAACTCATCGCCAGCGAAGATTTTCCTGCGTTAGAGCAAAAGATTTACAAAGCAATCGAGTTGCTGAAGTCGGCCCGCGAGGG
>DATMMY010000251.1:0-5487 GCA_035569515.1 Candidatus Solibacter sp.
GCCAGAATGTTCTTGGCGAAATCGGAGGCGGAGGTCAGGGAGAAGTCGCGGGTGAAAGGTATGACCAGCAGCGCATCCAGGCCAACCTGGGCCAGCAGTTTCTCTTTCAAGGGCTGAGGCGTTATCAGCCTGGGTGCGGCATTGGGACGCAAGATCCTCACCGGATGCGGATCAAACGTAACCACGATGGCTTTGGCGCCGGTAGACTGGGCCCGTTTGATCATCTCTTTCAAGACCAGCTGGTGGCCGCAATGGACACCGTCGAAATTCCCCACGCTGACAATGCTGGGGCCAAAATCTGCGGGGACCTCCTCCAGGGAGTGGAATATCCTCATGCGATCTCAAACTCCAGTTTCAATCCGTCATGCGCCAGCCGGATATTTTCCGGCAGGGCGTTGTTGGTCTCCTCATGCGGCAGATCGTGGGAGATGTGGGTGAAGAAAGCGCGGCGAGGCTTAAGCTCCTCCACCAGCCGCACTGAATTGGCGACCGTAGAGTGCGTAGGATGGGGGCGATGGCGGAGCGCATCCAGGAACAGGATGTCAAGACCGTGCAGCCGCTGCATGGATTCCGGAGGGATTTCGCTGAAGTCGGTCAGGTAGGCCGCCGAGCCAAAACGAAACCCGTGAATTTCGGCCAGGCCGTGGATGATCTTTATCGGTTCAAAGTGCGCGCCAAAAAGCTCCAGCGAGCCGTTGATATGGTTCATCTGCACGCGCGCAAGGCTGCCGTATTTATAGTTCGGGTCAAAAATATAGCGGAAGATACTTTGCAAGGCCTCGGCGGTGTCCGGGTGCGCGTAGAGAGGTATCTTGTCCGCATGGCGGAAGCTCAAGGGCCGAACATCATCCAGGCCCAGGACATGGTCGGCATGGGCATGCGTGTAGAGCACCGCATCCAGCTGCCGGATGCGCTCACGGATCGCCTGCTCGCGGAAATCGGGCGTAGTATCGATGATCACAATCCGGCCTGCGTATTCCAACATGATGGAAGGCCGGGTGCGGCGGTCATGCGGATCGTCTGAGGTGCATACCCGGCATTGGCATCCGATGGTAGGGACTCCCATGGATGTGCCACTGCCGAGCACCGTTAGGACAGCTTTCATTTAATCTTTCCGCCGGGAGCGACGATTTTGGAATCCGGCCGGGGCGCATTGGCAATTGCGTTGGTGATCTCGATCCAGGCCATGCGCAGCTCAAACAGGACGTTTTGCAGAAGGGTCTGTTCGCGCTCCGTGAGGTTGCCTTTGGTCTTCTCCTGAAGAATGCTGAGAGAATCAATGGTCTGCCGGGCGCCAAGAATATCCACGCGAGGCTGCTCATTTTCCTGCCGGATTGCGCCCATCTGCATAAGCGCGGTCATGTAAAAAGATTCAATCAGCCGATCAAAGGTCATCTCCGAGGGAGCGTTTTGCGTTGCCCCGGCCTTGTTGATCATTTCGTCGATCTTCTTGCCGGAGGCCTGGTAGGCGTCCTTCTGCTCCTGCTGCTCAGCAGCGGTGGGTGGCGGTGGCAGCTCCTCTTCGTCCGCTTCAGTAGCTTGCGGGGTTGGGACTTCCTGCTGAGGTGGCTGGGGAGCAGCCTGGGTTGGAGTTGTAGCAGGCCTTTCTTCCTCTATTACCTCGGCGTCTTTGCGCAGTTCGCCTTCGGGCGCAAACCTGCGGCGATCTTGTACAACAAATTCTTTGTTTTTGTCAGACATAATCCCTCAAGTCAATGAAATCTCTGATGCAAATGCAAATGGAAGACTGGCAATCTTGCCGGCTTTTCCGTTCAACTGAATTGCCGATCCCGAAGAGCCGCTTTCACGGCGAACGTAACCCAGGGCAACGTTCTTTTCCGTTGTATCTTTTCCCGTTATATCTTTTTTCGTTGTACCAAGGGGCACTCGCGCCACGCTGGTGATCTCCGCCACGACCCGGCCGTTTTCTTCAACCTTGCCCGGCTCCGGCAGTCCATTTTCGAACTCAAACCCCGTAAACTTTCGATGCACCTGGCCGCGCGATCGTATGCGCTCCACAATCTCCTGCCCTACATAGCAGCCCTTGGTGAAGTTCAGGGCCTGGTTCTGCTCGGTTTCCTGAGGGAGGTCGCGCTCGCGGATGTCCTGGCCGTAGCGCGGAATTCCATGCAGGATTCGCCAGAATTCCAGGGCATCCGTGCCGACTGGCTGGCCACCTGCTTTCGACAGCAGGTCCCAGATGGACTCTACATTAGCGCTGCTTACCCAGATCTCGAACCAGCCCGGCTTCTGCTCTGGTCCGCGTACTACTGTGACGCCCACGTTACTGACCGTGAGGTCGCGAAGCTCCAATGGCTGCAATCCGGCAACATCCACACCCGCCGCAGTCAGCACCTGGGAAGCTCTTGGACCGCAGATACCCAGGGCAGTGAGAGTCTCGCTGGCATCGGAGAGTTCTACATCATCCATGATGATGAAGTGGTCCAGAGTCTTTACGATTGCGGCAAGCTGGGATTGGTCGGTGTCCAGCAGCAGATACTCTCCCCGGTTGTACACGTACATATCGCCCAGGATACGTCCCTGTGAGTTGAGCAGGAAGTTGTAGTTGCCGTGATTCACGGGCAGGTCACGGACATTATTAGTGAGCATGCCGTTGAGCCAACGTCCACGGTCCTGACCGGTCACGATGATCTTGCCGCGCCAAGCCAGATCGAAGATACCGGCGCTAGAGTACAGGATATGCAGCTCAGCGGCAGGGCCCGCAAAGCTCACGGCCGTCTCAGCGCCCGCATAAGGGCCAAGCCTGGCACCGGTGGAAGCCAGCCGCTGATAGAGAGCTGTGGTGGTCATAGATCGAACATCCGGGTTGAACATCTTGGGTCGAACATCTTGGCCGAACATTTGATTATAGCCAACTACAGGCTTGCAACACTTACCAGCTACGCCGCAGAATGGAAGTATGCCCGATGAACAGGATCCCAAGAAACAGTGGGTCGACGTGGAAAAATATGTCCAGTTAGGCATGACGCTGCCCGCCGCGACTTTTATTGGTTGGGCGTTAGGTACGCTAATTGACCACTGGCTGCATACCCACTGGATCTACATTGTGGGTCTACTGTTGGGTATTGTTGCCGGGTTTGTGCAGTTCATCCGGGTGGCGCTGTCGGCGGAGTCTAAAGATTGAGCGATCCTGAGTCCCAGCCGCCTTCGCCTGAATTTGTGCCATCTCCGGAAGCCGAGGCATTCTATGCCAACGCTTACCAGCGCATTGTCCGCATGATGCTCGTTCTTCCGGTCGTGATCACGCCCATCCTGTGGCTCAAATACAACCGCACCGTGGCCGTAGGATTCATTGGCGGCTGCATGATTGCGTTGTATAACTTTTACCGGCTCAAGCGCACTGTGTCGGCGCTGGCGGACAAGGTTACGGATACGGGCCAAAAGCAATCGGCATCAAGCGTAGTCGCCGGATTCCTTTCCCGCTATTTTTTGATCGCGGTTGCCGCGTATGTTATATTCAAGAGTTCTGCCATGAGCGTTTACGGCCTCTTTGCGGGCCTGTTTTTGCCGGTGGGCGCAATCCTAATTGAAGCTGTGTATGAGACCTACGGAGCGCTCCGGCGTGGATTCTAACTTCCAGGAATAACCAGACGAATGAACGAACAATTGTGGATTACTGCGCTCCTGAATAAGGTTTTGGGCGGACCGGTAAATGGCTTGCTACAGGCATTGCCGCCCGCTTTTCATCCGGCCCATCCTGAAGCCCCCATTACCAACTCAGTTGCCATGCAATTCGTGGTGGTTACACTTTTGATCGTCATTTTCCTGCTGGTCCGCTCCCGGCTTTCGGTGGAAAAGCCCGGTGGAGTGCAACACATGGCGGAGATGTTCCATGAGTTTATCTCCGGCCAGGGTGAAGAGATCATTGGCCACCATAGCGGGAGATTTGCTCCTTTTCTGGGCGCGCTCTTTCTCTTTATTCTGGTGAGCAACCTTATCGGTCTTATTCCGGGATTTGAATCTCCCACGGCCAGTGTGTGGGTGCCGCTGGGCTGCGCGATTGTCGCCTTTATTTATTACAACGCACACGGAATTCGAGAGCAGGGGGTACTGGCCTATCTTAAGCACTTCCTTGGTCCTGTTCCGTTGCTGGCCCCGCTCATGTTGCCCATTGAGATTATCAGTACATTGGCCAGAGTCATGTCACTTACTGTCCGTCTTTTCGCGAATATGTTCGCCGGCGACATGGTGACCCTGGTTTTCTTTTCCATGATTCCGGTGGGCATTCCGGTAATTTTTCTGATGTTGCACGTGGCTGTTTCCTTTCTCCAGGCCTACATTTTTACGTTGCTGACCACGGTCTACCTGGCTGGAGCGGTGGCTCACGAGCACTAGGTCTTTATGCTGGTTGTAACGAGAATTCCGATTTTGTTCTGGTATACGCAGTGGTCCTCGGTTGAGAATTTGGTAATTGGGTAATCTGGTAATTTCGTAATTGAAAGTCAAAGGCGAGATCCTCCGGCGCTGGGAGAAATATCGCTGAGAGGGATATCAAGAGCGAAGTCTTGTTAGTTTTACGCTTCGAGCGTGAGGGCGCCAGTACGGTGAGCGCCAACCACCCACTGGAAGCGATTTCATAGGAGAGAAAAAATGCGTAAAACAATGATGTACTTCTTCCTGGTCATGGCCATCCTGCTGATGGCGATGCCCGTCTATGCCCAAGGTCCCGATTCCGCTGCTGCAGCGAAGAATTGGGCCGTTCCTATCGCTGCCGGCATCGGTATGGCAATTGCCTCCGGCCTGTGCGGTCTAGGACAGGGAAAAGCCACGGCTTCTGCCGCTGAAGCTCTCGCCCGCAACCCTGGGGCCCGCCCGGGAATTCAGTTCGCCCTGATTCTGGGCCTGGCGCTGATCGAGTCGCTGGCGCTCTACACCCTGGTCATCATCTTCCTCAAAGTCAGCTAAGCCCGTTCGAAAAGATCGCAAGAGCCCAGCCATCCCGGCTGGGCTTTTTTCTTGAGAACGTGAGTATCGATTTATCTTTGACCGCTGTAATGTTCCTGATAGAAGATCTGGCCATCAAGTCCCTTCCAAGAGAACGCGTCTTTAACAAACAGGCGAGTTCAGAGACGCGCATTTGGAGTAGAATCTGACCGCGTAGATTAGTTGAGGCACGTATCGCGCGAGCTCAAGCTAGTCAACTAAGACTTTAGTGGCCTCGCAGATTTCCTGGAATCGACTCTTATCTTTGCATCTTTATATCTGTGGGCCTGACCATCACCGGGCGTTTCTATAGCTTCTGACACGGGACATTTCATGATGTGGCTGATCGCGTTGCTTATCTTCGGATTGGGACCAGGATCGGGCGGCAATTCTGGTTCTCTATCAGGTGAGCCGCTTTGGACGGCAAATCTCTACAAGGACTACGGTTTCCAGAGATTTGATCGCGAGATACGTGCGAACTGGTTGGGGAATCAAGGGCTCGCGTTTCTTTCGGCGGGGCGGATCGCCGTCTATCAGGTAAAC
>DATMMY010000252.1:0-4364 GCA_035569515.1 Candidatus Solibacter sp.
CAAGTGGGCCCACAGCAGTCGCGATAAAAGCGCCAGCCGGATTCGAGCCTGACGGCTACTCCAGAAAATCTGGCGCCGCGAATGAGTGAATTGTCGGCAAACCGGAAGCTATCCAGAAACGGGCTTCGCGTCCTCGAAGCCGACTTCCCGGGACTTATCCGCACGATGCCCAACTGGATTACTTCCGAATCGCCGACGATCCGGAAGTAAAGTACCGAGAAGCGCGTTCTCGTTGCTGATAAGACGGGTAATAACGAGCATGACCCCAACGGGTAAGTCGGTCGAATCCGGCTGGCGCTTTTATCGCGACTGCTGTGGGCCCACTTGGCTAGCCGCATCCACTGACTCAAGAAGACATTCTCTTGAATGTGAATCAGTCAGGGCGTCCGCCGGCGGTTGAGTCCAAGGCATCGAGCGCGGAAGCGCTGGTTTGGCTTTCCTCGACATCGCAGGCTTTCACCTGTTGCCTATTCTCAATGCATGGTTGGCTTCCCTTGAAGCTCCACTCGCAACTTGTTCTCCTGCTAAGCCACGCAATCAGGGTAGTCACAGTGCATAGGGTGAACGTAAACGATTGAAACTAGGCGCAACGGATGATACGCGGGCGCAACTCACTGAGGCATTGCATCGCCTGATCAGTGCCCATTGAAAATCCTGAGCCCTACATGAAGCAGCATCACGTTGTTTAGCGAATGCATGATGATGGTATTGAAGGTTGAGCCTGTGCGTACCCGGACGTATCCAGCAACGACTGCGAAGATGAACACGTAGGGAGCCACGACCAATGAGCCGTGCATCAATGCGAAGAGCGTGGCCATTGCGAAAATCGCACCGTGTGCATTCAGGTGCGTCCGCAGCCATGAGAGCAGAACTCCGCGGAAAAATACTTCTTCGAAGATCGGAACAATCAAGCAGCCACGCACTATCGCTATGATCCAGGCCGGTGTCGGTTGTCCTTGAAGCCGTTTTGCGTCGGTTGCGAAGGCTGTGATCTGCGTTGCGACCTGAGAAACGCTTCCGAAGATCGACCCGAGGCAGAAGTAGAACAATACGATGGCAACGACAGATGCGATCCAAATCCCCACACTGGCGATAGCGTGTTGCGCACCCGATGGTCGTAATGCTATTGGTGGCTCTGTAACTGGGCTAAACCGGAGGCAAAAGGCGATCAGAAGGACCATATAAACCTGCAAGGTCACGATCTGAGGGACGGTTGTCCCCCAACCGCTGCCAAGCAATGCGTGGAATACGAAGTAGCCAATTGTTCCGACGACCGCAGCGGCAAAGACGCTGCTGCCGAACGCTTTCAAGAGCTTCTTGCCATCGACAAATTGCTCAACTTTGTCTGGAGTAGATATGATCATGGGTCACCTCTGTACTGCTGTATTGGGCTGTTTGGAAAGCGAAAACCCAGCGGCAATCATCCAGACAAAGCCGGGAAAGCGCGTTAGGGGAATCAGTGGAAGGAGTTTGACATTTAGGATCTCGAACCAGCTCAGTTCGCCAGTGACTGCTACAACTAGACCGAGAATGACGATCCACATAGGCAAAAGCTTGTAGAGTCCGGCCGTTACAGAGACTCCCGCTGCGAGCAGTCCGAAAAACACTGAATAGCCCGGACCTCCAAGGCCAAAGGAGACGCGATACAAGGCCTGAAGCAGGTTTGCGTCTTGCGATATGGCCGGATATGTCATCGCCCACAAGAAGCAGGACGAAATAACCAGTCCCATCGCAGTGGCTAACCCACCAAAGAGCGCCATGTCTGCGCCGGCGGCTCTGACGCCCAGAAACTTCAGCCGCGCCACCATCGACATCGTGAAGATGCCAAGCGGTACCGCAGAGCCGAATTGGAGAAAGGCGCACAGTAAGGTTCCCCCTTGTCTTTGAGAAAAGAAGGCGACCATCTCATTCACACTCGCCGTTGGTCCGGGGAAATATGGCATTCCCCCAAGTGCCGTGACAGGCATAAGACCGGCAAAGAAGAGCACAACGAAAACGGTCGCTACGATTCCTGAGTGTGGACCTCGAAAGCGGGCTTGGGTTTTTGGAACGGGTTCGGTCATCGCATTTTCTCCTTTGTTCTTTGCAATAATCATTACATAATGTAATGATTATTGCAAGGTATTGTTTAAAAATGTCAAAATCAGATATGGAGCAGCAAGCCAAAATTCCCAGAAATGGCGCGGCAGCTTTTCTGCTAGCTCAACTCGGTGCGTACGCGTCCGGCCAGTTTGCAAAGCGCTTGGAGCCGCTCGGATTCACACCGGCGCATGCTGGCATTTTCCGGATCATTGCGGCAACCCCCGGGCTTTCTCAACAGGAACTTGCAGCAAAGTTGGGTATGTATGCAAGTCGGCTAGTAGCCGTTATCGACGACTTGGAAAAGCGAGACTTGATTGAGCGGCTGCCTTCAAATACGGACCGCCGACTCTATGCTTTACATCTCACGAAATCCGGCAGAGAGCAGCTCTCGGCAATTGGTGCGATCGCCCGAGAGCATGGACGCGATCTGTTCGATGGATTGTCTGATGAGGAACGGTCGACTCTAACGGCGCTGCTTGAACGTGTGGCAAAGAAGAAGGGACTGCAGGAAGGGGTCCATCCGGGTTACAGAAACCTCCCGGACGATAACAGCCCGAAAAACGTTCGTGGCAAAAGCCGGCAGACCTAGCGGGAAGCGGCGCATGTTTCACATCGTCTCGCGACAAGCCCGGTCAGTCTGAAGCTGCACGAGAAAGACCTGGACGTGTTCTACGTGGTGCAGGGATCAGCCACGTTCGTGACCGGAGGCAAGATGGTCGAAGGAAAAGCCACGGCTCCGGGCGAGGTGCGGGGCACAGTCATTGATGGCGGCGAGACCCACACTCTTTCCAAAGATGATGTAATCATTGTGCCGCCGGGAGTGCCGCACTGGTTTAAAGATGTGCAGGGAGTGTTTTTCTACTTTGTGGTGAAGGTGCAACAACCGTGACCGTGAGAACCTCTCAGCCCTCCAGGAGAAGGAAAATAAATAATCCCAGTTGGAAGCCTGGATTGAGGATATTCAGATAAAGATACTAGAAAAGATATTCAGAAAAGATATCCCGAAAAGCTTATTCGTCATCCCGAAGGTCTACCCGCGCCTTAGCGCGGGTAGATCGGAGGGACCTTGTGTTTTTGCTATTGGCTACTGCGTTCTCACGGGCAAAAACTGGCCAACTCCACACGCGCTGGTGTGCGTGTGTTTGCCGTCGTTCACTCCTCGCGCAGCAGTATCAACGGATCAACCGAAAGCGCGCGTCGCGCTGGAATCCACGTGGCCAATAAGCCCAGCAACGACATAGCTAAAACAACACCAGCCAATACCACCGGATCGCGCGGAGTTGCCTGATACACGATGAAAGCCAGCACCCGGGCCGCCAAAATTCCGAGGAGCAATCCTGCCGCGGAACCAAAGGCCAGCAATTTGAATGGCCGTCCCAGCGCCGCCTGTAACACTCCCTTGGGCTGAGCGCCCAGGGCGACACGAATTCCCAACTCTCGCAGCCGTTTGCTGATCGAGTACGCCGCCATTCCAAAGAGGCCAGTGATCGACAGCATCGCGGCCATCACGCCCAGCACGCCCAGCGATACCGTCGCCACGCGCGAGGGAAACAGAGCTGCTTCCAATTCCTGACTCCACGTTTGGATGCCAAAGGGCAGCCCGGGATCCAGGCCCCGTACTGTACTCTTGATGGCTGCCGTTAGTTGCTGCGAACTGCGCTCCGAGCGCACCACCAGGCATGTCTGGCTCGAGGGCGATTGCAGAATCGGTAGAAACATCGCGGGCTGTGGATCTTCGGTCAGGCCCGCATATTTTCCGTCTTCTACTATGCCTACCACTTGTATGCGCACTCCATCCCGCATCTTGTAATATCTGCCCACTGCATCGGTCTCGGAGCCGAGGATTCTCTTTGCAAACTCTTGATTCACTACGGCCACGCGTGGCGAGTTCTTGTCGTCGTGCCACGAGAGGGGCCTGCCCTCCAGCAAGGCTGTTCGGGCCGCATTGAAGTATTCGGGAGATATGTTGTACATCATGGCTGCGGCAGCGGCATTCGATGGCCTGAGATCTGTCGTTTTGTCGGTAAAGACATTCGAGCTGTTCGCGCCATAATACAACGGTGGCCGATCAACCAATCCCGCAGACTCTACGCCGGGAACCGTCTCTAAACCTGGATTATTCATGAAGCTATGCAGAAAAAACTTCGTCATCCCGAAGGTCTACCCGCGCGCCTAGCGCGGGTAGATCGGAGGGACCTTGCGTTCTGCATTAGCCACAGCGCTCTGATCTCCTAAGTCCTGATCGAACACCCTGTTCAATTCTGTTCGTGGAACAAGGCAGG
>DATMMY010000253.1:0-10583 GCA_035569515.1 Candidatus Solibacter sp.
AGCTTGATCAGGTGACAGTCCGGCTGCACCTCGCGAATCGCGAACAGGACATTCAATGTCCCGACAACATTGTTCACTTGAGTGAATACAGCGTGCTTTCGGTCGATCATCGAGTAGGGAGCCGAGCGCTGTTCGGCAAAATGGATGATGGTCTCCGGCTCAAACTGCTTCACCGTGGAGAGCAAAAACTCATAATCCATTACATCGCCCACAAAAACCTCAATGGCTTTTCCTGTCAGGTGAGTCCATGTCCTAAGGCGGTCGCCCAGAGGAAGGATGGGTGTAAGAGTCTGGGCGCCCAGTTCGTGATCCCATTGGCGGCGCACGAAGTTATCTACGATCGCGACGCTGTGCCCCTTCGCTGAAAGATAAAGTGCGGTCGCCCAACCGCAGTATCCATCCCCACCAAGAACAAGAATGTTCATAGCTTCCCCTCTAGAAAGATCTCCGTCTACCTGTCCAGCTTGAGCTAGTTTGGGTCCCTAAGCAATTCCCTGCGAGAGCAGATTAAGTTCCGGGAATTCGAAAATACATGAGCACACATTACGTCCACTCGGAGAATGCCCCTGTCCAGTAGACGAAACCCGCCGCGCGCGCGGGTACAAAAAACATGATCGGTGCAGTACCAACAAGCATCAATCCTAGCAGCTTTCCGTGTGGAGTCAGTAGTGAGCATCGTTTCCCACGACGAAAAAGGGAATAAAGATGCGAGTGGTTGGATGGGCACAGTCAGGGAATGCTGGTCGGAGGACGAGAGGCAACGTTGGTCAACAGTAACTTCCCGCCGCTGCTACAAGCAGTCTGAAAGAACTCTTTGCCAACCAGATGTTCGATGCGGTCAGCCCCCTCCTGGGTCGCAACCAAATAGTATTTATTCGCGCTTATCCACAAGGCTTTGAATTCGGAATCGTTCAGAAAAACCGCCGGAGCGCCTGGTGCGGCCGCTCCGTATTCCAGGTTGTTGAACTTGCCGTTCAAGAGCAAGGGGTCCTCACCCGTATAGAAAATAACCGAAGAGAACGAATAGTAGTGGTGATCAACGATGAGTTTGCCCGGGGGCGCCGAGCGGAACGCCTCTGCAAGCGGACGAGAGGAGAGGTAAGGATCGAAGACGACGAGCGCCAAGCGGGCGGCATGAAAAAACAGAACCATCATCAGTCCGGACGCCAAGAATGCGCGCATGCCTGACCAGCGCAGGTTACCCGCGGCTCCCACCAAAAAGGCGGCTCCTGCCAGGCATAACGGCCACCTAAGATAGGCGAAGGAATCGAGCGTAAGGTCCAGCATGTGGCCGAGCGATAACGTGTAAGCCGAAGGATGCTGCGATAGCGCCGAGGAGATATCTCCGGGAGTGGGCAGATTGCGCACAGCAAACACGATGGCGATAGCGGTTATCGCGGCGAGAGCGGTGATTCCGCCCAAAACGCGCGTTCCTCGATGAATCCACTGGCCTTCCGCTGCCATTGCTGAGCCAAGCAGAAGAGCCAAGGCTGGATAGCACGGCATCGAGTAATATTCCTGAGTCGTTGAAAAAGTAAAGAAGACGAGGATGAAGCCCGTCCAGCAGAGCGCTAGAAGCCTCGTTTGTCCCGCGCGATCCAAAGGTTTGAAAGAGAGCCTAGTAAGCGCTGGCAAATACAGGCTCCAAGGAAATAGCCAAAGGAGATGGAACAGCCAGAAGTACAGGCGCGGAACCGTGTTGTAATCGCGCGGATATCTCAGGTTAAGAAACCGCAGCAACTGTTCATTCACGAAATAGAACCATAGGAATCCGTGGTACAGGCCAGGACCGCTCTGCAGGGTCCACGCAAAATAGGGAGGATTCCGAAGGGTCGCCAACACATGCCAAGGTGCGGCGATGAGCAGCACGATCAGAGAACCACTCACGGGCCGCAGTCGGCGCCAGGTCCTGAGTGAAAATAGTTGTTTCGAAACAAAAAGGTAGATCAGAGCCGCCGCGACCGGAAACACAATGCCAACCAGACTTTTGAGCAAAAGTCCTGCGCCCAGACTTGCCGCAAAAATAGCCGCCCAGAGTCGCGGCCGTTTTTCCTCTTCATCCAGGGCGCGCAAGAATGCCCATAGGGAAAGCGTAATGGTAAAGGTGAGCATTACGTCGGGGATCTGAATGCGCGTGAAAAGAAATAATCCAACGCAGGTGGACATACACAATCCAGCATAAAAACCGGCTCGCTTTCCAAAGGCCCACATGCCGAAAAGGGCTGTTAAGAGTGCCAGGCCAATAGCGGCGATGGCCACCGGAAGCCGGGCCACCCAATCCGCCACGCCGAAGAACTTGTAGAAGATCGCGATCAACCAATAAATTAAAGGAGCCTTTTCCAGGTAGAGGACTCCGTCCAGACGCGCCGTCACCCAATCGCCGCTGGTCAGCATCGTTTTAGCGATTTGCGCCTGAACTGCATCAACATCATCCATAAGAGACGGTGGCGAGAGCACGCAACCGAGATAAATCGCGGTTGCGAATATGAAGACGAGAGAAAGCAAAAACCAACCGCGATCGAGGAGATTGTGCGTTCCGCTGCCGGCGGCTAAGTTTTGACTCGCCCTCTTTTCATCCACAACAACAATGTGATCGATCCCAGAGGTGATATTCAACCTTGATCTCCCTTTGAACGCCGGTTGGTAGCCCGATGCTCTCTCGACGGAAGGCGTGTCAGTTACTCCGATAACCCAAAGTGCAAAGAGTCTCCAAGCAATCCGCGAACATGCCCGAAGCCGTAGCCGCCCTGGAGTCGTGGCGCGCGCCGGGCAGCGGTCCACGCCGCCTGGGAGCACCCGCAGGCGTCATTCATGTGCCTCGACTTTCGGCAAAGCGAAGTAAAAGCTTGCGCCGTGCGAGGAGTTGTCGGCAGCCCACAAGCGGCCGCCATGTGATTCGATGATGGATCGGCTGATGCGAAGTCCCATGCCGGTGCCGTGAGGCTTGGTGGTAAAAAACGCATTGAAGATCTGGTCCGCGTATTGCGGGGGAAGTCCCACGCCGGTATCGCTGACGGACACCAGAAGTCGCTCGTTTTCCCCTCGCTGCGAGTTGATGATTAACTCGCGGGTCGCGCCCACGTCCTTCATCGCATCGATGCCATTGATCATGAGGTTCATCACGACCTGTTGTAATTGCACGCGATCCCCCATGACTTGGGGAAGATCCGCGGCCAGCTGTGTCCGGACGGATACGTTGTAGCGCATTGCCTCGCTGCTCAGTAGGACGATCATCTCTCGAATGACTTCGTTCATATCAACCAACTCGCGCTCCGCAGCACCCTTCTTGAAAAGCAGGCGGATGCGGCTGATGATTTCCCCCGCCCGCCTTCCGTCTTTCACAATCCTATTGGCAGCGGCGCGCGCCTCCTCGAGATTTGGAGTGTCCGCAGCGAGCCAGCGCAAGCAGGTATTGGCGTTCGTGACGGCGGCAGCAATCGGCTGATTCACTTCGTGCGCCAGAGAGGCAGTCAGCTCTCCCATGGTGGTCACGCGGCTGACATGTGCGAGGTCCGACTGCGCCTGGCGCAGCGCTTCTTCGGCGCGCCTCTGCTCGGTATATAGATCGCGCAGGCGCCGGGCGGTATCGTTGAAGACCTGCCCGAGGTGAGCGAGTTCATCGTTGCCGCTGACAGCGACCTGATGTTGAAATTCGCCCCGCGCCAACGCTTCGGAGCCTTCCACCAACCGCGCCAGTGGCTGTGTGATGCTGCGGGTAATGGCCAGGCCAAGGGTAGCGGCGATCAGCAGGGTGAGGAGGGCGGTCAACGGGACCACAAGGAAAACCAGCCGTTGCACGCGCCTAATGTTCAGCACGGTTTGGGCCTGCTCTTCGCCGACTTCGCGGTCGACGTTCTCGACGAGCGCCGAGGTCAGGGATTCCAGTGGCGTTACCTGGTTCGCCAAGCGCAGCCGCACGGCCCTCCAGTCGCCGGACGTGGCCAGTGTGCTGATGGCCTCAAGCTGCGATGGCAGCGCGCTCTGCACGGCATGAAGGGTAGGCAGTATGGTCGGATCTCGCTGGAGGGCGAAAGGCATGAGACTGAGGGCGCTCATTGCACGACGAGTGTCTTCCAGGACCGCGGTGCGCAGGGGTCCGCCTTCTGTCACAAGTCGACCCACGTCTTGGGAGTCCGCGAGTTCTTCCAGCCGATCGTGAAAGGCCAACAGACTGGTATGCACGCGCAGGACGGCAACTAGTTTCTGGTCGATACCATTCAGGCGCTCCGCCTGAGTACGAACCAAGTGAAATTGCCAAAGGACGACGGCATCTGCAACTAACATTGACAGGATGATGAACACGAAGCCGAGTATCAAACGGGGGCCGATGTTGAGTCGACTGGCATGAAGAGTTTTCTCTTCAGCCCTTTCGACCCAACGCTTCAATCCTGTGGCGGTGTGCAGCCCCATCGATTGTTTCCTATCGAGCTATCGCCGGCCTCGAACTCATGCCTTGCCTCTCGCCGTTCGCGCAACGAACTTGAAGAACCGGATCGGGGCGAAGTTAACGGACGGGTTCAGATCTTCCCTTTACGGTTGTGCTGCTGATCCCCGCCGGGGGCGGCCCCTTCTTGAAACCGGTGATGCGAACCAACTCCTTCTCCAAGGCTGGGGCCGCTTCTGCCGCACTCTTTTCGCCAGTCAGCACAGAGTGCACAGCCTGCATGTAGGCGTCGGTCACGTCCTGGTACTTTTTGCCAGTGACGTTCGAGGGACGCGAAACCACTACGGTTCGGAACGCTTGACTCAATACGGCATAACGTGGATTCGGCTCACTTAGCGCTGCCAATTCGTAGAGTTCCGGAAAAGTGGGTGGCTCTGAAAGGACGCGAGAGCGCTCCAGCTGCACCTTTCTGCTGCACAAATACCGGACCAGCTCTAAAGCCTCATTAGTATGAGCCGAGAATCGCGAAACTGCCAAGCCGACTCCTCCCAAGGTACCCGCGCGGCCTGCCTTACCAGCAGGCAGTAGCGTTATATCGAACTTATTTCGGATTGGCGAGTCTGCCGCTTGGCTGTCGACGTTGGCCATCGGCCAACTGCGCATAAACGCTGCATCGCCCGCGACCCAAACGTTCACCGCGTCCCACTCCTTGTATTCGACTACACTGGGCGGTGAGATAGAACCAACCCATCGCGCCGCCCTCTGCCACGCCCGGATAGCCTGCGGATTATTCACGCTGATCGTCTTGTCCTCCTCAATGATTCGCCCGCCGCCTTCGGAGGCTTGCCATTCCAGCGCGTCGCAGGTCAACCCTTCAACAGCGGCCCCTTGCCACACAAAACCCCAAAACTCTTTCTTACCTTTGGCTCGTTCGCCTGCCTGAATGCGAGCCGCCATGCGCTCCAGCTCATCCCAAGTCTGGGGCGGCGCCCGATATCCATACCGTCGCAGCAGGTCGGTGCGAAAATATAGAAGCCCGATGTTGGCATCATACGGCAGGGCCACCAGCTTGTTATCCACCGTGTAGCTGGCGGCTACCGCCGGAAACTCCGCGGACATTTCGTTGGCGAAATATGGCTTTAGATCTATGAAAGATTCGGCCAGCATCCCAGGCCAGATCACATCGAGGCCGTATACGTCCGGACCCGAGGCGCCTGTCCCGAGCAAATCTCGCCAAAAAGCCAGCTGCTCTCGAGGCGACTCCGGAGATGCAAGCAACTTCACGCGGATTCCTGTTTCCCGAGTGAACTGTTGCAACTCCAGCTGGCGCGCCTCGCTGAAAGTCTTTGTTGTCCACTCCTGATCCAGAAGAGTCAACGTAACCGGTTCGTGAACGGTTGGCCGAGTACAACCTTGCGGAAGCAGCGAAAGCAACACAATGCAAACTGGCCTTGCCATTCTGCCGAAAGGGTAAAGGCGGCAAATTCTCCGGACGACCGCGCGGTGAATCGGTGTCGCGAAACGGCGAATTGGATCTCTAGCTATGATCACTGGTGCAGGCCTACCCATGCTTACGGCCTTCCCTCACACATAACTGAGCTAACCGTTGGGAACGAGTTGCCCTCACGGTTGTGCTGATCTCTCTTGGGGCGGTCCCTTCTTGAAACCCGTTACGCGCACCAATTCATTCTCCAGAGCTGCGGCAGCTTCTAGCGCACTCTTCTCGCCAGTCAGCACGGAGTGCACGGCTTGGATGTAAGCGTCGGTCACGTCCTGGTATTTTTTGCCAGCGACGTTCGAAGGACGCGAAACTATGCCGGTCCGGAATGCTTGACTCAAAAGGTCAAAACGGGGATTTGGTTCAAGTACCTCAGGCAGGTTATAGAGTTCCCGTAGAGTGGGTGGCTGTGAAAGCAGGCGGGACCGCTTCACCTGGACGTCTCTACGGGTGAGATACCGGACCAGCTCTAAGGCTTCACGGGGATGAGCCGAGACTCGGGAAACTGCCAAGCCCCATCCTCCTAAGGTACCCACTCGGCCAGCCTTACCACCGGGCAGCAGGGCTGTTTCAAACTTATTTCGGATTGCCGACCCTGCCGCCTGGCTGTCGAAGTAGGCTGACGGCCAATGCCGCATGAATGCCGCGTCGCCTGCGACCCAAACGTTTAGCGAATCCCACTCTCTGTATCCGACTACGCCTGGGGGTGAGATGGAACCAACCCAGCGCGCCGCTCGTTGCCACGCCCGGATTGCCTGCGGATTATTCACGCTGATGGTTTTATTCTCTTCGATAATCTGTCCGCCGCCTTCGGCTGCCTGCCATTCCAGCGCGTCGCAGGTCAACACTTCGTCAGCCGCCCCTTGCCACACATAGCCCCAAAACTGTTTCTTACCTTTGGCTCGTTCGCCAGCCTGAATTCGAGCCGCCATTCCCTCCAGCTCATCCCATGTTCTGGGTGGCTCGCGATATCCATACTGTCGCAGAAGGTCGGTGCGGTAATACAAAAGCCCGATGTCGACACGATACGCCAGCGCCACCAGCTTGTTATCGACCGTGTAGCCGGCCGCTATGCCCGGAAATTGCAGGGAGACTTCGTTGGCGAAATATGGCTTTAAATCTACGAAATATTCGGCCAGCATCCCAGGCCAGATTACATCGATGCTGTACACGTCAGGACCTGAGGCACCCGTCTCGAGTAACTCTTTCCACAAAGCCAGCCTTTGCCGCGCGGAGTCCGGAGACGGAAGGAGACTGACTCGGATTTCTGTTTCCCGAGTGAACTGCTGCAACTCCTGCTGGCGCGCGTCGCCGAACCTCTTGTTCGACCACTCCTCCAGAAGAGTTAATGTAACTGATTCATGAACGGTTGGCCGACTACAACCTTGGAGAAGCAGAGAAAGCAGCACAATGCAAACTGGCCCTGCCATTTTGCCGCAAGGGTAAAGATGGCAAATCCTCCGGACGACCACTCGACGAATCGCCGCGGCGAAACTGCTCATTGGCTCCGTGGGTAAGATCACTAGCGCAGGCCTAGCCATAGTTACGGCCTTTCTTCAAAGCACAATCGAGCTCACCGTTGCGAACGAAAACAAACTTCCCTTCACGGTTGTGCTGATCCCTTTTGGGGCGGTCCTTTCTTGAGGCCCGTGAGGCGAACCAACTCCTTCTCCAGGGCTGCGGCCGCTTCTGGGGCACTCTGTTCTCGAGTCAGCACGGAGTGAACGGACTGGATGTAAGCGTCGGTCACGTCCTGGTATTTTTTCCCGGTGACGTCCGAGGGACGCGACACGATGCCAGTTCGAAATGCCCGGCTTAACAGGGCAAACCGGGGATTCGCCTCAAGTACTTCAGGTAATTCGTAAAGTTCCGGTCGAGTGGGTGGCTCTGTGAGCACTCGAGACCGCTTCACCTGCACGTCTCTGCCGGAGAGATACCGGACCAGCTCCAAGGCCTCGCGGGGATGAGCGGAAAATCGGGAAACTGCCAAGCCGGCTCCTCCCAAGGTCCCCAGCCGGCCCGCTTTACCCCCAGGCAGCAGCGTCATATCGAACTTATTTCGGATTGGCGAGCCTGCCGCTTGGCTGTCGACGTCGGCGATCGGCCAATTGCGCATGAATGCTGCCTCGCCTGCCACCCAAACGTTCATCGCGTCCCATTCCTTGTATCCAACTACACTAGGTGGTGAGATAGAGCCAACCCAGCGTGCCGCCCTTTGCCACGCCCGGATTGCCTGCGCGTTGTTCACACTGATCGTGCTGTTCTCCTCGATGATCTGTCCGCCGCCGTCGGAGGCCTGCCATTCCAGCGCGTTGCAGGTCAAAGCTTCGGTAGCGCCTCCTTGCCACACAAAACCCCAAAACTGTTTCTTACCTTTGGCTCGTTCGCCAGCTTGAATTCGAGCCGCCATCATTTCCAGCTCATCCCACGTCCTGGGTGCCTCACGATATCCATACTGTCGCAGAAGGTCGCTGCGATAGTACAGAAGTCCGATGTTGGCATAGTACGGCATGGCTACCAGCTTGTTATCCACGGTGTAGGTTGCCGCTATCGCCGGAAACTGGAGGGAGATTTCGTTGGCGAAGTATGGCTTTAGGTCTATGAAATATTCGGCCAGAATTCGCGGCCAGATCACATCAAGGCCGTACGCATCCGGACTCGAGGCGCCTGTCCCGAGTAAGTCTTGCCACAAGGCCAGCTTTTCCCGCGCGGACTCCGGAGCCGGAAGCAGCTTGACTCGGATTCCTGTCTCCCGAGTGAATTGCTGCAACTCCTGCTCGCGCTCCTCTGTAAACTTCCTGGTTGTCCACTCCTGATCCAGAAGAGTTAGCGTAACCGGTTCAAGAACAGTTGGCCGAGCACAACCTTGCGGAAGCAGAGAAAGCAACACAATGCACGCTGGCCATGCTATTTTGCGGGAAGGGTAAGGGCGGCAAATCCTCTGGACGACCACGCGGTGAATCGGTGTCGCCAAACTGTGAATTAGCCCCGTCGGTATGATCCCGAGTTCACGCTTGGCCATCTTACGGCCTTCCTTCACACGTAATTGAGCTCACCGTTGCCAACGACTAGTCTTCACGGGTGCGCTGATTCCTCTTGGGGCGGTCGCTTCTTGAAACCCGTTATGCGAACCAATTCATACTCCAGGGCTGCGGCAGCTTCCGGCGCACTCTTCTCGCCAGTCAGCACGGAGTGCACGGCCTGGATGTAAGCGTCGGTCACGTCCTGGTATTTTCTGCCGCTGACCTGGGAAGGACGCGAAACTATGCCGGTGCGAAACGCTTGACTCAATAGGGCAAAACGGGGATTCGTTTCAAGCACCTCAGGCAGGCTGTAGAGTTCCGGTAGTGTGGACGGCTGCGAAAGAACGCGGGACCGTTGCAGCTGCAGGTTTCTGCTGGAGAGATAGCGGACCAACTCTAAGGACTCGTTAACATGAGCCGAGAATCGGGAAACTGCCAAGCCGGCTCCCCCCAAGGTACCCATGCGCCCTGCCTTACCACCGGGCAGTCGCGCTATATCAAACTTATTTCGGATTGATGAGCCTGACACCTGGCTGTCGACATAGGCTGGCGGCCAACTGCGCATAAATGCGGCATCGCCCGCGACCCAAACGTTCGATGCGTCCCACTCTGTATATCCGACTACGCTAGGAGGTGAGATGGAACCAACCCAGCGCGCCGCCCTTTGCCACGCCCGGATTGCCTGCGGATTATTCACGCTGATCGTCTTGTCCTCCTCAATGATTCGACCGCCGCCGTCGGAGGCCTGCCATTCCAGCGCGTTGCAGGTCAGCGCTTCCGCAGCGACCCCTTGCCACACAAAACCCCAGAACTCTTTCTTACCTTTGGCTCGTTCACCAGCCTGAATTCGAGCCGCCATCTTTTCCAACTCATCCCATGTCCTGGGTGGCTCACGATATCCATACTGTCGCAGAAGGTCGGTGCGAAAATATAAAAGCCCGATGTCGGCACGATACGGCAGGGCCACCAGCTTGTTATCCACGGCGTAGGTGGCGGCTATCGCCGGAAAATCCGCGGACATTTCGTTGGCGAAATATGGCTTTAGATCTATGAAAGATTCGGCCAGCATCCCAGGCCAGATCACATCGATGCCGTACACGTCAGGACCTGAGGCGCCTGTCCCGAGTAACTCTCGCCACAAGGCCAGCTTTTCCTCCGCGGTCTCTGGAGACGGAAGGAGTTTGACTTGGATTCCTGTTTCCCGACTGAATTGCCTTAACTCCTGCTGGCGCTCCTCGGTGTATGGCTTGGTCGTCCACTCCTCCAGAAGGGTTAACGTGACCGGTTCATGAACAGATGAGCGAGCACAACCTTCCAAATGCAAGGAAAGCAACACAATGCAAACATTGCCGACCACCTTGCCGGAACTCGAGCAAGCAGCGTAAAGACCACGGATTCCTAGCGCGACCGCCGATCGAATTTTCATTATTGTCGATTTTTTCTTGAAATGCATCCGGTCCCTGTCGCACGCGCGGAGACCGGTCGCTGATTCGGAGCGACGCCAATCTGGCGGACCGAGAGGTTGGTGGCGGGAAAATGTGTAGCCAGGCCTAGAGAAGATGCGCCATCCCCGACATTGTTGTCCGAAGCCGCCCGATCGGTTTGCAAACGCGTACCAGCATAGCCGAAATCGCCAGATTCTGCGGGCTCCCTTTTGCAACAGTCCTACCTCCGAAAT
>DATMMY010000254.1:0-6409 GCA_035569515.1 Candidatus Solibacter sp.
ACAAAAATAGACCGCATATTTCTCCGGTGCAGGGTTCATACAGGTGGAAAGAAAAAGTAGCTAAGACCTGACCACTCGGAATAGGAAACAGAGACCGGCAACGGGCCTGGCTGGAAAAGAGGCAATTGATGAACCGACTACGCATGTTACTGATGATGACCACTTTGATAGCAGGCAGCTCCGCCCTGGCCTCGGCCGCGTCCCCAGACCACGATCGCGACAGGGACCGCGACCACAACCGTTATACCTATCGAGATGGCAGGAACTACAACGGCTGGCGCGACAACGACAGGCGTTATGACCGTGATGATCGCTGGAGGCGCGACCGGGACGACCGCTGGAGAGGCGACCGCGATGACCGCCGCTGGCGCAATGACCACGATAGAGACGATCGGCGCGGCTCCTGGCACTGGTGGAACCGTGACCGCGACTAAGCAGTAACTTTGCGGGTTTGCAGGGAGAGACATGCCGCCGGGCATGTCTCTTCTTGCGTTATGGCAAACTCTTGGCATGACTCTATGCCATGAATAAAGGAGATGAGACTTTTGCCGCTTCGGGCGGGCACTAGATTACAATGGTCGCTCTTCAACCCGACGGGCAAAAGCACGTGAATGCGCCTGACTTTATAAGGATGCTGTTGACCGATGAAGGAACCTAAGGCTGTGCCTGTGAAGGAATCGAAGGCCGCAGCCCAGATCCTGGAAGCAGCCATCGAGCTTTTCGCCGATTATGGCTACTTTGGAACCACCATCCGCGATGTCGCCAAGAAGGCCGACGTCACGGCCATGACCATTTACCGGCTGTACAAGAGCAAAGACGGCCTGTTTGAGGTGACCCTGAATACCGTCATCAAGCGCTCCCTGGATCAGGCCCACTTCCTGCTGGCCGTTTTCAATAGCAAGGACAAACGGGATTCGCAAGCCCTCATCACCACGGCCGTCCGCCAGTGGTACGATTCCCTGCCCCAACAGCCTGCCAGGTTGATGATGTACGCGTATTTGTCGCAGGAAGAAAAGTGGCGGGAGCTGGCTTATGCCCGGTTGGAAGAGATCGTCGCAGTTCTGGCCGGCACCCTGGACGAAGCAATCGACAAAAAAGCCAAGCCCCGGCCCAAGACAGCCGTTGCCGCCCGGACATTGGTCATGGCGCTCTTCCAGTTCAAGATCACGCAGCCAAAAATAAAATCGGCCCGGGAAGAAAGAGCGGCGATTGAAGACATTTTGAACCAATGGCTCCTGGGAGTTGCTCATAGCATTTGAAAATTGTAATTTGTAATTTTCAACTGCGGTCAATTCCCTGCTTCAAACGTGGTACGCAGTTGAGGAGGCAGGTCTTTTTCGATCTTCTTGAGCGCCTCATGGTCGCGGCTGAGCCCTTCTGCAACATTCTTTACAAATTCAGACGTTGCCGAAGGCTTGCGGTCGGGCGGTTCCTGGTGGAGAAAGACAGTCAGCCAGGTTAATGTCGCCATTATGTAAGCTCCGGGCGGAATATAGCGAAACCAGTCTTCAAACCGGGCTCCGAAATATGAGCGGGTGACATAGGCCGTCATGGTGAGAAGGCCGAAGACGCCAAAACCCCTCAAGATACCGGCATTGTGCTGTTTACTCAGGATGCCGGAAAAAGCCTTGAGGCGAAACAGCGCCAGCAGAAAAATTCCCGCCTGCACACAAAGCACTCCCAGCCCAAACGAATAAGCGCCCGCTCCCAATGCACCCCAAACATTGGGGCCGAAAGGATAGTATGTCGCCCGCCAAAAGAAGATTGTGATCAGGGACAGCAAGATTGTCGCCGGAACAAACCGCCACCAGCGATGCTGGTTGGATCTCAGCTCCAGAACATCGCCGAAAACCTCGCCAACGGCCAGCAGAGCGAGGGCGCCATAGATAATCTCCGTAATCCAATAAAGTGCAAAGAACAAGCGAGGTTGCTTAGCAACCGAGAGACGCACAGCAATTACAGCAATGGAATAAAGCGTGTACGCAAAAAACAGCGGGAACTGGGAATGGAGCTTACGGCGAATCATCGCTCCCGCCAGCCAGACTTGCAAAGCTGGAGCTACCAGTCCCGCTATTAACTCCGTCGAAGGCATTGGGTGGCCAGCTTAACCCAGCCACCCGCATACCACAAACTACTAATTGCAGATGCAGTCCGGCGGACAGTACGGAGGCAGCGGCAAGCTTCCATCTGCCAGCAGCGGGGTTGGTCCGCAGGTCATCACAAACAGCATGGCGAACAAAAGGCGAGCAATAGTTTTTTTCATAATCTTTTCTCCTTGAATAGTGAGTTGTGCCGTCAGCATAGGTGAGCGGCAGTGTTCGGAGAGAAAAGATAGGCCGATCTGCTGCGTCCCCAGCAGCGGCCTTCAAGAAGTGCGGATTTCGGAATTTGCGGAAAAACCAGCGTGAAACTGCCGGTCCTGGCTTGGCTTACATCAGCGCCTGAAGCCTTTGATACCGCTCTTCTCCATAGAAGCGCGCCAGGGCCAAAGCGGACTCCTTTACTGCCTGATAGCCCAGGAGCAGGTCCACTTTCCCGGTGGTGCGCAGCCCAGCCACGCTGGGAAGAGGGAGGAGCCGCGACTTATCGGCGAGCAGGAGCACATTCCAAAGGCCGATCCTGGCCAGAACCAGGGTACAGGCCACACGGAACTCCGCCGCTGCCTTCTGGACGGCCAGGATCGCTTCAATCAGATCGGGACCGGCTTCATCCTCCAGATGGTAGCGGCGCATGTCTGACCACTCTGTATTGGCCCATTGCTCAACAATTAAGGCATTATGACGCCTGCGGAGGATATAAGACTGGGCCCTCGCTAGACGTCGGCGCTGCTCCTCACGGTAGAGCTCCCTGGTCTGCCAGAAGCGGGCGGCCTGCTCTTCCTCCTGGGGATCAAAAAGGGTCGCTGCATCCTGGTTGTCCAGGGGATGCACAAAGTCAAAAACCTCATCGAGGGTACGCTCTTTGAAGCGGCTGGCACGGTCCAGGCCTGAAGAAATGATGCGGTAGCCGGCGGCCCCAGCGGACATCAAGAGCAGCGCATGGTCGATCATCGTAAACTCCTCCCGCGGTCTCACGAGCTATATACACCAGTGGAAGGGAAACTCTACAAAAGATCTTAATTTGTTCTGTTTTCAGAACAAGGTTGCCGTATATGCTATGACTTGTTATGACAGGGCTTCATTTAGCAGGGCAATTTATAATTGGCAAATACTCCTGTAGTCATACTGCTGAAGCTGCTTAGGATCGGAGGCAAAGCTAAAGGCAAAGAGTTTTGGAAAGGAATTTGCGGAGAGCCCCAGGGGCTGAAGCCCCGATTTCTTAAAGCTTTTTGCGGCACGGCTAGAAGCTCCTTCGGCTCGCAAGCTCACCTCTAGGACAGGCAGTGCCCTTTCAAAGCCTTTTTTGGAACAGGCTGTAATGACCGGATTGGCTTTGGCTCGTGGGCTCTGTTTGTTAGGTTTGGACCGAAACGGAGGGATCGGGGGACCGGCGGACAATGAGTGTAATAGAACAGTGGACTATTACCTCATTGCCGCCGGCTTGCTCGCGAGATCAAGGGAAAGCCGCAAACGGTCCTACCCTGTGCGAGATACGTGACCTGGGCTCACGTACTCCGGCTCGGCCCGCGCGGCTGCATCACTCGTTGCCTGACTCTACGGACAAGGAATTTTGACGCAATGTCCACTAAAAGCCTGGCATCCTCGCAAGAAACATCATCTGTGGCTGGTCCGAAGTTCAGCAGCTACCTTCGCCCGTCTTGGACCGCCTACGGTCCGGATCCAGCCACAGGTCTCCCGCCTGGCTCACCGTCACAGGAGAAATCGTGCCAACTCGTCGCGGTTTGGCTCACGGCCCAGTCCGGCCAAGACCGGTTTTAGGCGGTTTCTCAACTTCCTATATCTGAATGTAACATAAATGATAACAATACGTATACAAAAATATATGGAATGTGCTACAACTGAATTGCTTTGGCGCCCCGGGAGAGGTCGCCGAAGCACTCTTGGCTGTTTTTGGGAATCCTCTTGGGCCACTGGCAACTTCAGTGGCCACTTTTTTGAATTGCCGCGGGATTAACTCCGGCGTGAGGGACGCAAGGAACTCAACATTGCCATTGATTTCGCAGATGATCGCGAGGCAAGAACTCAAGGGCAATATTTAGGATGCGGGTGTCAGTTAGGTCCGGGCTTTGGCTAATTGCTATTTGCTAATTGCTGCTAATCCATGCAGGAAATCCAAAAGGCATTAGGAAGTCGAATCCGTGAATTGAGGAAGAAGCAAGGCTTTTCCCAAGCCAGGTTTGCGCGCAGATGCGGTCTCCACCCAAGCTACATGGGAGAAATTGAGCGAGGAGAGACCAACCTCACAATGGCCAGCATGATGGTCATCGCCAGAAAGCTACGCACAACCATTTCCGAGCTCTTTGAGGGTATTGCCTGAAGGAAAGATCAGAAACCTTGCCCCCGCACTAACCCAATCGGATCAAGCGCCTGCTCGCCTGCTGCGCGTGCGGCCACCGGTTGTTCATCCGGCGAGGGCTTGCCGCCTTCTCCGGGAGCCAGAAGCAGATTGGATTCCAGGCCGTGCTGCCGGGTATAGAGATCGAAATAGCGGCCCTTTTGCGCGTAAAGGGATTCATGCGTGCCGCGCTCCACGATCTTTCCCGCCTCAACTACCAGGATCTGGTCTGCCTGGCGAATGGTCGACAACCGGTGTGCGATGACAAAAGTTGTTCGTCCTTCCATCAGGTACTTGAGACCCTGCTGGATGTAGGCCTCGGATTCGGAATCCAGGCTGGAAGTGGCCTCGTCGAGGATCAGAATCCTGGGATCGGCCAGCACCGCACGGGCAATCGAGACCCTCTGGCGCTGTCCTCCGGATAGTTTGACTCCCCGCTCGCCGATGACCGTGTCGTATTTGTCTTTAAACTTTTCGGCGAATTCATCCACGTGGGCGATGCGGCAGGCGCGCAGAATCTCTTCTTCCGTAGCATCAGGGCGGGCGAAGATGATATTTTCGCGAATCGTCCCGGCAAACAGAAATGACTCCTGCAGCACCACTCCCAGCCTGGGCCGGTAGGAATCAAGCCGGACCTTGCTGAGATTCTGGCCATCAATATAGATGGCGCCGTGCGTTGGCTTGTGAAAGGCCGCTACCAGCCCGATGATGGTCGACTTGCCCGAGCCGGAAGAGCCGACCAGGGCCGTCACACTGCCGGGAACCGAGGTAAAGCTGACGCGCTCAAGAACGGGTTTTCCAGCCTCATATTCAAAATCAACATTCTCGAAGCTGAGCTCGCCTTGAATTTCAGGAAGCGCAATGGTGCGCTCCGGATCGGTATGTTCCTGCTGCTCATTGAATATTTCACGGGTCCGGTCGAGCCCGGCGACGGCCTCAGTGATCTGGCTTCCAATATTCGTAATCTGCATCACCGGCGCAGCAAGAAACCCCATAAATAAAGTGTATTGGAAGAACTGGCCCGATGACATATGACCGGTCATCATCTCTTTTCCGCCAATGAACATAATGACTGCGCCGACGGTTCCCATCACAAGAGTGGAGGCCAGGCCCATGGTGGACATTGCAGTCAGCGTGTTCAAGACATTTTGCAGTAATCTTTCCACGCCGCCACTGAACACATGATGCTCGCGCTCTTCGGCGTGATAGCCTTTGACGACGCGCACTCCGCCCAGGGATTCCGTCAGCCGGCCTGTGACCTCAGCATTGAGCTTGCCCCGCTCGCGAAAAATGGGGCGTATGGTCTTGAAGGCTTTCTTGAGCACCAGAGAGAACAGAACCAGAGCGCCGACCGCTATGGAGGTCATAAGGTAACTGATTTTTATCATCCAGACGAGCACGATGGCGGCCGTCAGCACGCCACCGGCAAACTCCATCAACCCGGTACCGATGATGTTGCGCACGCCCTCCACATCGCTCATGATGCGCGAAACCAAAACGCCGCTCTTGGTAGAGTCGTAGTAGCTCACGGACAGGCGCGCGACGTGGGCCTGCACTTTGCGCCTCAACTCCGCAATCGCCCGTTGCCCATCCTTGGAAAGCAGTTGGGTGAGCGCATAGGAGGTTGCGCCTTGAATGATCGAGGCCAGCACCACTCCTATGACCAGCAACGTCAGAAGACGAACGTCTTTTCTCGGAATCACGCTGTCCAGAAGGATGCGGCTCGAATAGGGTAATGCCAGCCCCGTCACCCGGCTGATCGCCAGCAAAGCAAAGCCAATTGCCAACCGGAACCGCCGGGGCCGGACCAACTCCCATATCTGGGGCATCACGGACTTGAGTTGCTGCCTTGTAGTCTTCTTTGGTTTCTCCGCGGTCTCCGCCAAATTGGCCTCCCCCTAAGTTTCGTGCTGAACCATTTGATGATTATAAGGTGTATTCTCTTATGGCCATG
>DATMMY010000255.1:0-4970 GCA_035569515.1 Candidatus Solibacter sp.
TCGATACCATCCGCATTGATGCCTTCGTACTCCTCTTCACGGTTGTCGCCAGCCTGGTGGCCGCAGTTGTTTTCGGCCTGATGCCCTCGTGGCGCGCCTCCCGCCCCGATCTTATGAACGTACTGCGCGGCAGCCGCAGCCTAGGGCTGGCCGGCGGACGCCTGTTGCGAAACCTGGTGGTCGTGGTGGAAGTTGCCTTATCGTTCGTTCTGCTCATTGGATCAGGATTAATGTTCCGCAGCTTCCGTGAACTGCAGCGCATCAACCCCGGCTTCGACCCCCACGGGCTCCTGACCTTCCAGGTGCTGGGAAACCCTGGAAACACCCCGGAACAACGTGCCGTCTTCGTCCGTCAAATTCAGGAGCAATTGCGTGCCGTCCCAGGAGCCCAGAGCGTTACCGCCTCGTTTCCTTTCCCCCTGGCAGGCGGCTTTAATCCTATTCGCTGGGGGACCGAGGAAGCCCTTGCTGACGCCACTAAGTTCCAGGCAGTGGATTTTCAAATTGTGCTTCCCGGCTATTTTGAGACGATGCGCACGCCTCTGCTCGACGGCCGCACATTCACGGATGCCGACAACGCACCCGGCCATAACGTAGTCGTGATCGATCAGGCTTTGGCGGAGAAGGCGTTCCCACGTCAATCGGCGGTGGGCAAGCGCATTCTCATCCGCATTCGCACGCCTCAACCCGAATGGGTAGAAGTTATCGGTGTGGTGGCCCACCAGCGTGACGTCTCACTGGCCGAACCCGGACGCGAGCAGGTCTACTTTGCCGATGCCTTCCTGGGGTCCGCCATCGCCCGGCAATGGGCCATCCGCAGCGCGAACGATTCAGCATCTTACGGAGCGGAGATTCGCGCCGTGATCAAGCGGCTCGATCCGAAGCTACTGGTTGCGGAGATGCAACCCGTGGATACCCTGGTCCATGACGCGCAGGCCGGCACGAGGTTTTCCTTACTTCTCATCGGTGTGTTTGCAGTCATCGCGGCGTTGCTCGCGGGTGTGGGGCTCTATGGAGTACTTTCGACAGCTGTGCGGCAACGTACCACCGAGATCGGCGTCCGCATGGCCTTGGGCGCTGGACCCGCCAGGATCTTCCAGCTTGTTGTAGGGCAGGGACTTCTCCTCAGCATTACCGGCATCGCCGCCGGAGTGATCGCCGCGTTTGTGCTCACCCGCCTGATGACCGCGATGCTGGTGGGCGTTAAGGCGACTGATCCCGCAACCTTCACAGCCATGGCAGTGGTGTTTTTCGTAATAGCTGCCATGGCCTCATGGCTGCCCGCGCGCCGGGCGGCGGGACTTAGTCCTACAGTGGCTCTGCGCGAGGAGTAGGTGTCAGGGCAATTAGCAAATGGCAAATGGCAATTAGCCAAAACCACATTCTGCCTCGCTCTCCAAATTCACTACGACTTGGCGCTTAACGTCGGTGTATCCCGCTGCGTTTTGCCCTCAGCTAAAGCCCTTTGTATTTGTACTCGAAACACGGCCCTAAAGGGCCGTTCTTCCGCCGATACTCTGGTACAGCAATTGTGGAACCGCGGTAGCCAAACATAAGTCGCTACCCGCGATCACCTGCGAAGTCCTTCCCTGAGAAGACCTCAACCGAAGGTGAGATCTTCATCCGGTTTGGCTAACTGCTAATTGCTATTTGCTAATTGCTTCCCCCGCACAAAGTCATCAATCGTCTTCAGATACAAATTCGTCTGGTCGACAAAAACCAGGTGGCCGGCCTGGGGGATGATCACCAGTTTTGATCCGGCAATCTTTTCGTGCATGGTCTTGGACAGCGATGGATCGGATTCGTCATGGTCGCCGCAGATCACAAGCGTAGGTACATGGATGCTCGATAGACGGTCGGCATACTCAACCGACTTCAAATTGCCGTCGATCACAAATTCGCCGTGCGATCCCCACATCTCCCGATAGAGGTCCCAGGAGTTGGTGGTGTTCCCGGCCACGGGATCGTAATTGGGATCGGGATGCCGCTGATAGAGAAATGAGAAATACCCATCGCCCCAGGCCAGTTCGGCATATTCGCTGGGATAACGTCCTTTTTCCCAGGGCTTACCTTTGTCAAAAAGTCCAGCCTTCTCAAAGGCCTCAAGTTTCTCACGTTTCTCGGCAGTCATCTGCTGCTTTTCGTTGGCCAGCACCGCATTCATTGCAGACGTGCTATGAAAGGTACTGCCCAGGATCAGATGCGTCAGGTTCTTCTGGTACTTGAACGCATAAGCCTGCGCCAGGACACCGCCGAAGGAGTGTCCCATCAGGCTGATCTTGCCCAGGTTGAGAGCCTGGCGCACCGCCTCAATATCTTCCACCATGTTTTCCACGGTGTACTTGGAGGCGTCCTCCAGCTTTTCCGAGCGGCCCGAACCGCGCTCGTCAATAAAGACGATCTTGTTGGTGCGCGCCAGAGTCATGAGATAAGGCAGAAAATAATCATGCGACGCGCCCGGCCCGCCATGCACAATCATCAGCGGCGCTCCATGCCCCACGATTTTGTAATAAATAAGGACTCCATGCGCGTCGATAAAGCCTTCCTGAATGGCATAAACATTGGGGTGCGCCCCGCTGGAGGGACTTGCTTTCGGCTTACTGGCCTGAGAAAACCCAGACCTAACCATGAGAAGACATACAAGAACAAGAGACAGTTTTTTCATGCCGCGCATTTTAATTGAGATTCTTAGCTGCCGTCCAAAGAGGCTTGTCACCCGTAAGCTTTTCCAGGAGCCGTTCATGATGAACAGATTTCTGACAGCGGTACTGTCGACCAGGGTCATGAATGCATGTCGTTGCAAATACTTTGTTATCCTGAGGCGCGTTTTTTGCGCCGAAGGATCTCTGCATTCTGCTCGCTGCGAACTAAATTTTCTTGCGAAGCAAAATACTATGCTTACGAACACAGAACATATTTCCTAGGCGTACGCGGAAATACTTGCAGCGCATTTGAATACAGAGGTCCTTCGGCGCAAAAAACGCGCCTCAGGATGACAAAATGGGAACAGAAATTTCCGCAAGCGCCGCGGCAGGGCTGAGCTCAGTTCCTGCCAGGTCAGCACTTTGCAACGCGTTCTCAAATCCGCGTGGCGGACGCAGCGCATGATTGCATGCCAGGCTTCGAGCAGATCGGGCCGGCGCGCATCCGCCATAACGCAAAAGCTCGCGCCGGCGGCATGAGCAGCGAGCACATTTCGAATCAGTTGATAGGAGATATAGCGCTCGTCGATCCGGGGAAGGCCATCCAGTTCGAATACTGCCTTCAGGTCTCGATAAGACTCCACCACTGATTTTTCGCGCGTTTGAAAATCGCCTTCGGTCAACTTGGCTTCCACAAAGAGCGGTCCGAGCTTCATGTCAATTTCGGTACGGTCAGTCCGGCCGTTAGCAAGGGGCACACGCGCCCTCCAGCCAAGTTCCGGTATCTCGGTCACCTCTGTCCCTAACATGGAAGCGACCTGCGGACTATCGCGCACCCCGGGGCAGCAGAAGATATTCATCAGTAGCGCATCGGAACTCATGCACGAATCAAGCTCTCTCCAGGCACGGTCAGCACGGGGCAGCGACCGCCGGGCCTGGGCATGAATCTTCTCCAGCCGGCGCGCCCACTGAGGATTCTTTAGAATCGCGGCATAACTGCGGTCGAAAAAGTTTCCGTGACTGAGTCCATCGGCTTGAGGAGCGTACACGATAACCGGCACAGCGCCGTAGCTGGAAACGTATGCCAGCTTATTGGAAGATGCAAAAGCGGCATTTCGGGCACATAGTTCGTGCCGTAACTGGCTGGCAAAACCAGACAATGTGGAAGACATCGAATTTCACCTTACCACCGATTCGATCGTTTTCAGAATTGATGTAGCCCCACCCGGCATTTGAAGATATGTAAGGGTAAAAATCCGCTCTCATCAGCGTAATCTGCGGCAAATTTGGCCGGCAACCTGCCGGGAGAGGACATGTCCATAATCCTGCGGATTGTAAGTTGGTTTTTTGCTAGACTATGGATATGCAACGGCTACCCTACATAGCCGTACTTCTTGCAGCTTCCCTGCTGCCGGCCCATGCTCAGCGTGGCATGGGACCCCGAGTCTCAATGCCGTCTCCATCCCGCGGTGGCCCGGCCTTTGCCGCACGCCCCATGCCTTCTTTCGCCCCACGCCCCATGCCTTCTTTTGCTCCACGCCCCATGCGTGGGCCATCGGCTTTCGGCCCGCATACGGTGATTGGGCCCCATTCGACGATGGGTCCGCGTTTTGGAGGGCCCATGCCGGGGAGAACCATGGGCTTTGGAGGCCCGCGCATATCTGGTCCCAACAGGGCATTTGCTCCTCGCGGTGGAGCCAGGATCAGTTCCGGCTTCGGTAATGGGTTTCGTCATCGTCGTTTCCGCGACTTTGGTTTTGACGATTTTCGTTTTCGCCATCGCCATCGATTTGGCGGTCTTGGTTTTGGCGGATGCTTCAACAGCTTTGATCCATTTTGCAACGGCTTCGGTTTTGGCAACGGCTTCGGCTTTGGCAACGGCTTCGGCTTTGGCTTTGGCGATGGCTTCTTTGGCAACAGTCTCTATGCGCCCTATTACCCGCTAGATTATGGATACGAGCCCCAGCCGCCTCAGCAGGTGATTGCGGCCCCGGACGACAACAACCGCCAACTTGCGCTTCAGGTCGAGAGACTTTCCGATGAGGTCGAGCTGTTACGGGAGGAAGACCTCCGTTCACGCAATGAGGCTCGCAACGCTGCGCCGCAACCTAAGGGCTCACTCTCCGCTCAAGAGCCCCCGGAATATACTGTTTTGGTGTTTCGCGACGGACGCAAACTCTCCGTCCAGAACTATGCCATCGCCGGCAGCACTCTGTGGATCATCGATGAGCACACGGCCAAAAAGGTGCCCCTTTCCGATCTTGATCTTGCCGCCACCGAGCAGACAAACAATGCGAACGGAGTCCAGTTCAAACTGCCCGCGCCCCC
>DATMMY010000256.1:0-5338 GCA_035569515.1 Candidatus Solibacter sp.
TACTCCAATCCTGACGTGGACCACCTGATCGAGGAAGGCCGGAGAACAGTAGATCAGCAGCGGCGGAGGCAGATTTATGGCGAGGTCCAAAGCATCCTGGCCCGAGACCTGCCCTATATCAACTTGTGGTACATGGATAACGTCGTCGTGCATTCCGCCAGGGTACAGAACCTGCAACTCGGTCCTTCGGCTGACTATAACTTTCTCACCACCGTTGCTCTGGCCCGGTGACACGGGCTTGCAATGTGAGAAATATGGCGGTTTCCGCGCTCTTCAGAAAGAATCAAAACCATAACCACAGAGGACATCCTTCGCTACGCTCAAGGACAGGCTTCGGAACACAGAGGAAGGCAAAAGCAAAACCTTAACGCAGAGGGCGCAGAGGAATCCACGAAATAATGCGAGAGTTATGCTCGTCAAGAAGAAGCTTGAGCATCTCACTCTTTCACTGTTTTTCTGGAGGCGAACTCGACCGCCTGGGGTAACATGCGCTTCAATACTTCAAAGTCCGCCAAATCATTCTCGGCCATCGCCTCATTGATCTCTTCTGGAAACGCCGCTGCGTAATTGACTGCCGCATGAACTTTGGCTTCCGGCCACCTGAGGTGTTTGGCAACCGCTGACGTATCTGCCTTGTAGCTGCGGAGGAGCAGCATAACCTCCCACACCGCGAGCGTGCTCCCTTGAAGATGGGCCTGCCGCCCTATGGATGAATCACGAAAGTCTATGAACGCGAATTCCGATCGCCTCAAACCTTCCTCCACAAGACGCGCACTCGCGTGACTAGGCGTCCATCCGTGCCGGCTCGCCATGCGCCTGAGACGCCTTTCGCTGTCTCGCGACAGGCGCATGCTGATGACTATCGAACGGGTTTCCCTCATTGCCCGTCTCCATATGTAATTCTTGTATGTATTATATGTATTTTGCGGAATCCCCAAGTTCGGACTTGCGGTATGTGGTTTTCTATAGCGTTTTCAGAATTAGTGTAGTCTGCCGAAACCTTCTCCTTTTCTTAGTGCGCTCCGCTTCGCTACACGCAAGCCTACGGCGTAAGGAAAAGACCTGTCCTTTTTTGCCACCCAGGCCTTCCGGCCTGGGCTACTCTGTTCCGCTCCTTCGACAAGCTCAGGACAATTTAAGACACTGGGTTTTTCGCCTACCGCGAAACTTCAAGTCGCTCTCTACTAGGCTCATCAGGCCTCACTGGGCACGTGCGGAAAGAAAATAGCGGCGGCCTGATGTTACTATCAAAGATTCAGGTCTTATGCAGATCCTTTTTATTGGCGATATCTTCGGCAGCCCCGGACGCAAGATACTTCGCGATCACATGCCGCAACTGGTGCAGACCCACAAGGTCGATCTGGTCATCGCCAATGCGGAGAACGCCGCTGGTGGCTTTGGGCTGACCCCGGCTCTTGCCGACGAGTTTTTTGAACTTGGCTGTGACGTGCTGACTACCGGCAATCACGTCTGGGACAAGCGGGAGATCATCGAGTATTTCAAGTCTGCCAACGGAGATCCCAATTCCCGTGCGCGGCGCGTCTTGCGTCCGGCGAACTACTCTGATTTCGTCCCCGGGGTCGGGCTATTTGAAGGCACAACCAGGGCCGGGCAACGCTACGCCGTGATCAATCTTCAGGGACGCGTCTTCATGCACAACGCGGACGATCCTTTCCGCAAAGTGGATGATCTCTTGAAGCAGATCACCAGCAAGGTGATCGTCGTGGATATCCATGCGGAAGCCACATCGGAGAAAATTGCCCTGGGATGGTATCTCGATGGCCGGGTCACCGCTGTTCTGGGCACCCACACCCACGTGCCGACGGCTGACACCCGGGTCCTTCCAAAGGGCACGGCTTACCAGACGGATGTGGGAATGACGGGGCCTTATGACGGCGTGATCGGCGTCCAGAAGGAGCAGATCATCCACCGGTTTCTCACTGGCTTGCCGTCCCGTTTTGAAGCGGCCAAAGAAGACCCGCGTTTCTGCGCGGTGCTGATCGAATGTGACGCGGAAAGCGGCCGGGCGAACTCTATCAAACGAATCATGCTCGGAGAATAAAAAAACAGCCCCAGGGGCTGCTTTTTTATTACGTTTTTTTCTGTAGTCTTTTTCTTGTAGTCTTTTCTTGTAGCCTAAGGTCTCTTCCGGGCTGCCGGACGATGCACAGGCGGCTTCTTGGTACCGGGACCAGGCTTGGCGCTGGGCAGGTCACCCTTTTCCATCGTGAACATGAACGGCTCAGGCTTGTACGCGGTAAGAACGCCTACCACGTCCACGGTACTGCCAGGCGCCGGAGGATGGAGAGTTGGCTTCTCCAGGTTGACGGTGAGATCGGCTTTCTTGGCTTGCTGATTTTCTTCCGTGATCGCCGCCTGAATCGTGTCCTTGGTGGCCGAGATTACCAGCACGGCTGGCAGCTTCAGCTTCACATCGGCATCGCCATTCTTTTGTTTCGCCAGGATCGCCTCCCACACCTTATCTGCAGCGGCCTTGTTGGCCGGTGAACAATTGGCATGAGAAAGGACAAACTCCCAGTCGCTGAAGGAGAGCGTGCCTGGATCGTTCTGCTTGACCGCATCCACTGCGATGTCGCATGGAGTAGGTTTGGGCTTGATGGAGCTGGCAAAATTCTGAGGCGGAGCTGACTGCGTGGCGGCTGCGGCCACAATCTGATCCCAGCCATCGTAGTTGCCGGTATAGGCTTTGTACTTGGCTTTCACGTATGCGCTGACCCCTTGCACAACCTGCGCATTGTTGCCGGCCAGGTTAATGGCCTTGGCCCCATACCAGAGGCCGTTCAGATCCATGGGGTTCGATTCCAGGTCGGAAATGGCAAGCTGATAAACATCCTGCAGGTTGTTGGGATCGAGTTCGATGGCCTTCAAATAATTATTCTTGGCGCCGGCATAGTCTTTGTTCTGGAGAGCGCAAAAACCCGCGGCCCCATAGAAGATATCCGCGATCTGTTTCTTTTGCTTCTCGAAGTCCGGCTGCTCCACGCCCTCCGGCTTTGTCCAGGTCGGCAACGCCTGCAATCCCTTTTGAGCGTCATCGCATGACTGCTTAAGGGCATTGGCATCGCCGCCTGTAGCCTGGGCACGCTCGACAGCAGTTACAATGGCCCGAGCAGGCAGGGCAGTGGGATCTTCCTGGATAATGGTTCTGGCTGTCTCCGCAACCTTCGCCGCGTTGTTGGCCGCCTGATATGCCGCCATGGCCTGCTGCAACGCATCCATCCTCACGATACTCTTGGGGTACTGATTGATAAAAGCCATCATGGCTGCGGCTTTTTGCGTGGGGTCTTGAATATTAAGCGCGGCTATATAGGCGTTGTATTCGGCCGGATCCTGGATCTGCTTCTTGTTCGTTGCCTGTTCCTGACCGGGTTGAGACGAGGTGCTTCCTTGCGCCATTATTGCCGTAGTAGTGAGCGCCAGCACAAACGTGACAAGCACTTTCTTCATGAATTGCTCCTTCGTCGACACTGCCAATTTTTGAGGCCGAGGCGAGACCACCCTCCAGCCGATGAAACGGAAAATCGTGACTTTACCTCTAATTCAGAGTCAACGGATTATAAAAGACTAACCCATCATTTGGGCAACTCACTTTAAAAAATGCTAAGTATCCGTTAATCGAATGATGAGCCACCCTATTTGCCTCCACGAAAAGCCCTGGGCCCACAGGCTCCACGTGGGGGGTTGAACGATCGGCCAGGAATGCTCGCCATCAACATACACCATGCAGCCAAAAAGGCAGCCCCCGGGGCTGCCTCCAGGAGCAAAAGGAGGAGTACTTACGCCTTACGTTTGTGCCCCGCCGAAGCATGATTTACGGTCTTCCTGGGACCAGGTTTTACGCCCGGCAGATCACCCTTTTCCATGGTGAACATAAAAGGCTCGGGCGTGTAATTAGAGATCACACCAACAACGTCAATGGTCGATCCAGCAGCAGGCGGACGCAGAACCGGCTTCTCCAGGTTGACGGTGAGATCGGCTTTCTTTGCCTGCTGGTTTTCTTCCGTCATCGCCGCCTCGATAGTATTCCTGGTGGCCGAGATGACGAGCACCGGAAGTTTCAGCTTCACATCGGCATCACCGTTCTTTTGTTTCGCCACGATCACCTGCCAGACCTTATCGGCAGCTTCCTTGTTGGCCGCTGAGCAGGTAGCGTGCGACAGGACGAATTCCCAATCGCTGAACGACAGAGTGGCAGGATCGTTTTTCTTCACCGCATCCACGGCTACGTCACATGGAGTAGGTTTGGGTTTGATTGAGGCAACCAGGTCCGCCGGCGGAGAAGACTGTTGGGCGGCTGCTGCCACGATCTGGTCCCAGCCTTCATAGCTGCCGGTGTAGTTCTTGTATTTGCCTTTTATATACGCGGTTATTCCGTCCCTGACCTGCGCATTGCCGCCGGCCAGGTTCAAGGCTTTGGCCCCGTACCAAAAGCCGTTGAGGTCAGTAGGGTTGGTTTCCATGTCAGCAACGGCAAGCTGATACACGTCCTGCAGGTTGTTCGGATCGAGCTCTACGGCCTTCAAATAATTGTTCCTGGCGCCGGCATAGTCTTTGTTCTGAAGAGCGCAAAAACCCGCGGCCCCATAGAAAATGTCACCGATCTGTTTCTTTTGCTTGTCGAAGTCCGGCTGCTCTATGCCCTCGGGTTTTGCCCATGTTGGCAACGCTTGCAGTCCCTGTTGAGCATCATCGCATGACTCCTTGAGTGCTTTGGTATTGCCGTTTGTAGCCAAAGCACGGCTAATAGCAGTCACAATAGCGCGCGCACGAATAGCATTGGGATTTTCCTGAAGGATAGTTCTGGCTGTCTCTGCAACTTTTGTCGGATCGTTGGCCGCCTGATACGCCGCCATGGCTTGCTCCAATGCATCAATCCGCACGACGCTCTTAGGATATTGATTGACAAAGGCCATCATAGCCGAGGCCCTCTGCGTGGGATCCTGTGTATTGAGAGCGGCTATATAGGCGTTGTATTCGGCCTGGTCCTGGATTTGTTTTTTGTTGGTCGGCTGATCCTGACCGGGTTGGGCCTGACTCGATGTGGTTCCTTGCGACATGACTGCCGTGGTAGTTAGCGCCAGCACAAGCGTGACAAGCACTTTATTCATGAAATTGCTCCTTCGTCCGATACCGCCAAATTGAGGACCGCTGCGACTCGCGATCCGGCCTAAAACGGAGAACCCTGTCTTTAGACACCATCCCTGGTTCAAAGGCTCCAAACATACCACGACCCGCCCTCTTGATTCGGGTAATTTGTACCTAAAAAATGGCAATTATCTACCATTAGGATGCAAAGTTTCTTTGGATCGTTACCTGA
>DATMMY010000257.1:0-22609 GCA_035569515.1 Candidatus Solibacter sp.
GCAGTGTTCCCGGCCAAGTCAGTCGCAGTTCCGCTGATGACCTGGTTTGCTCCTTCCGCACTGACGTTGACCGGCGCGGGACAGGATGCCACTCCCGAGGTCTTATCGGAACACGTGAAAGTTACAACAACGTTTTGGTTGTTCCATCCGGCGGCATTGGGGGCCGGGCTGGCTGCAGCAGAAATTACTGGTGGATCGTTGTCCACGCCGATGATGGCAACGGTAATGGCGCTTCCGGGACGTCCTTCCACCTCCACCGCAATCGTGTTGGCCAGCTTGAGCGTGACTGCTTTTTCGACGGTAATCGTCTTGTCATTACGGTCGTCATCCTGGTCGCGCTTGTCGTCGTTGCTCTTGTCACCGCGATCTTTACCGTCGCGGTCGCCATTCCGGTCTTCGCCCGGCTGGCGGAAGTCGTCTTCATCCAGGACCGTTCTTCCATTCAGCACGATCGTCGGATGCGCATGCTGATTGCCGGTAACTCGCAACGTGAACTGGGTGTTGGGATTGAGGATGGAAAAGTTGGAGCGTACGGGTTTGGATTCGCCCTTCTGCCGCTGATAGCTCTTTGGGCCGAACGCATCCCAGGTTCCTGCCCAGGCAGCCGACACGTTCAGCAACAGAATCGCTAAAAGAAACAGATATCGACGTATGAGTAAACGCATTGGACGACGCAAATTCGAACCCTCGCCTGCTTGCGGCCTAATGCCGCGGTATCAACAGACAACATCTTCAACTGTGAAATGCCTTCGGATCTTCGGAAGGCGACGAGAAAGCCAACCGCTTGATTCAAAAATGTGTGCCTCGGGGGAAAGGCACAGCGAACTTGCTAGAAACTATGGAGGCTGAGTGTACATGAAAAGAGCGGGAACGCAATATTAAGTTTTCATGAAGAAATTTTCAGATATTTCGCACGCACCGCAGTCCTGAAATGGGAAGAATGGAATACGGGAGAGGACCGGCCAGCGTCGGTTAAGGCACTAGAGAAAGACGCCCAAGGAACCCCAGAAAAAACCCTAATAGCCAAGAAGGACCCGGAAGAAACTGGAGTCTTACGGAATCTTTCTGATGATTTCCCCCGATCAACAATCCTTCGAGGGAGCTATCTGGAAATTCAGCGTGCGTTGCCGCTCTGGGGCATGTGTTCCAGAATGTGAGACTCTTTGAGAGCACGGCCTTCTGTGTTCTCGCTGGCAATCCATCTCCACTCGTGATAATTTCTCTCAACATTGTCACCGTGGGAAGATCGTTCAAAATGCCAAACTGGGAGAAAAACCCCTATCAGCGCCGTTCCCTGTTGGGGCGCAGCAGCAGGATCTTGTATGCGATTGTCCTGCTTGCCAGCTTCCTTCTGGTGGCCACCAGATTCGACAATGCTTCTTACAGTGAAAAGCTAGACCTGAAATACAATTACGCGTTCGGGAAAAACCCATATCTTCCCAGCCAGGCACAGTTAGAAAAGGGGGGCTTCCTTGCGGCGAATGCTTTTCCCACTGCCGCCTACTGCCAAAAATGCCATGAAGATGTGCATCAGCAGTGGCGGGAGTCGGCGCACGCCAATTCCTTCCGCGCCCCCTTTTACAAGAAGAACGTTGAGATGCTGATCCATCAGAAAGGCATCGAGTTCACGCGCCATTGCGAGGGTTGCCACAATCCGATTGCCCTGTTTTCCGGAGCCCTTACCACGAATTCGACTCTGGACCGTTCCTTCGATGAAGACGGAATCACCTGCATGGTGTGCCACTCGATACAAAAAATCCAGAACACCAGCGGGACGGGCAGTTACGTAATGGGCGCGCCCGCGGTCATGGTGAATCCCGACGGAAGTCCGGTGACCAAACCGGTCAGCTTCGACGACATCCTTGCTCGTCCCGATCTGCACGACCGTGCCGTCATGCGCGATTTCTATCGCACTCCCGAGTTTTGCGCGGTCTGTCACAAGGCGTTTCTGCCCAGAATGTTGAATGAGTACAAGTGGATGCGCGCCTTTGCCGTTTACGATGAATGGCAGCAATCGTCCTGGTCCAGGCAGACTCCTCTTCCCTTCTATCAGAAGGAAACTGATTCGAACTGCCAGACCTGCCACATGCCCAAAGTTCAAGCCGTTACGGATTACGGCGCCAAGAACCATCAGGTCGCCTCTCATCGCTGGCCCGGAGCCAATACCGCGATACCTTTTTTTTACGGCTACAACCAGCAGATGAAGGTGACCGAGAGCTTCCTCAAGGATGCGTTGGCTATCGACATTTTTGCCCTCAACAAAACCGAATCGGGAAAAGAGAGACTCATAGCTCCCCTGGACCGCCAGAACTTCAGCCTGATGGCCGGCGAGACGATGACGGCTGAAGTTGTAATTCAGAATCGCAAGATTGGCCACAACCTCGTACCGGAGCAACGGGATTTCTATGAGAGCTGGGTAGAATTCATCGGGAAGGACAACAATGGCCGCGAGTTCTTTCACAGCGGGTTTGTCAAGGCTGACGGGTTTCTCGATGATCATGCCCACACCTACACCAACCGACTAGTATCGAAGGAGGGCAAACTCCTGGATCTCCATCAGGTATGGCTAACCAAAGTTCGCGCTTACGACAACACCATACCTTCGGGAAACTCCGACCTGGTGCGATTCAAGTTCCGTATTCCGCCGGATGCCTCCGGACCGATTACCCTGACTGCCAAGGTGAATTACCGGAGATTTCGACGCGTTTTCACCAACTACATTCTCGAGAAGAGCGCGGACTATCCGATTGTGGAGATGGTTTCCCGCTCTGTGCCGCTACAGCTTGGCCGGACCGAAGGTCACTGGCCGCCTCCGGACAAAGACCAGATGCTGCGCTGGAATAACTATGGAATCGCCCTGCTGCGCCAGCAGCAATATTGGAAGGCCGCAGAAGCATTTCGCAAGGTGATCGAGATCAATCCCGACTATGCCGATGGCTATATCAATCTCGCCATTGCCAGTTACTCCCGGTTGGTAGACAGCAGGATCGATCCGGATGGTCCCGGCAATCTTTCGCCCGCCAATCCTTCTTACGAGAAGTATGAACCGGCGCTCCAGTATCTGGAACAGGCTCTCAGAAAGAATCCGGGCAGCCTGCGCGCGGTTTACTATAAAGGACTCATTCAGCGCCTCCAAAACAACATCCCGGAAGCAATCAAGAATCTTGCATTGGTGGTAAGCACGTATCCCCGATTTCGCCAGGCCCGGCAAGAGCTGGGCTATGCCTATTTTGTGCAAAAAAACTATGCGCTGGCGCGCGCGCAATTTGAAGCTCTGCAGCAGATCAATCCCGACGACCTGACTGCATGCTACTACCTGTCTTTAATCTATGGATATCTGGGCATGACCCAGGAAGCGGCGCACCAGGGAGCATTGTATTCAGAACATAAAGATGATCCTGGGGCCGCGCTCATGGCGCTCGATTTTCGCTATAGGAATCCCGATGTGGCCCATGAAAGCGAACCGTATCACCTGCATGAAAGCACAGCTCCATTTTCACCGAGAAAATAACCAAGGGAATAGCCGAGAAAATAATGGATGAACACCGGAAAACTTCACGATTGCAGCTTCGCCGATTTTCAGGTTCTTTCGCCGGAGATGTCACACAAATGAATCTCAAAAAGCAGTATTGTTGGACCTCGTTATTTGATCACCCGATCACCGGATCATCCAATCACCCGATTCGCAACGCAGCTACCAATTTCAAATATCTTTGGCCATGCCTGCTTGCCATTTTTCTCTGTTGCACTCCAGTGCTGGGGCAAAACACCGCCTCTGAAAAGACAGCCGGAGCGGATTCGGCGTGGCTGGAAAAGGTGGCCGGAAACAGCCGCGCCCCGGTCAAGGTCATTGAGTTCTTTGATTATCAGTGCCCTTTTTGCGCCAGGACCATTCCAGCACTGGAAGAGGCCCTTCAGCATTATCCGGGGAAGGTCCAACTTATCTTGAGAAACATGCCTCTCTCGATTCATCCGGATTCCATGCTGGCGCACCAGGCGGCCCTGGCCGCTGGAGAGCAGGGAAAATTCTGGGAGATGCATGCTCTGCTCTTTGCCCACCAGCGCGAACTGAAGCTCAATAATCTGATGGAATATGCGCGGCAGCTCAAGCTCGACCTCTCCCTGTTTGAGCAACGACTGAAGAGCGGATACTACCGGACAGCCATTGAGCAAGACATGGCCGCGGCAGACGGCATGGCGATCAATGGAACTCCTACCTTCTTAATTAACGGTCAAAAATTGGTTGGAGCACAGACGGCAGAACGACTCATGGCCGCGATTGAAACCGCTCTGGATCCGAAGAAAGCGCAGATTGTGGCTCAGAGCGAACCGCGCGTCCCCAATTTCGATCTGTCCCATGCGCCAACTTTGGGAAATCCGGACGCGCCAATCACCATAGTGGAGTTTTCCGATCTTCAGTGTCCATTCTGCGCCCGCGTCGCCCCTACTCTGCAGGAGCTGATGAAGCAGTATCCCGACAGCGTCAAGTGGGTATTCAAAAATTTCCCGCTTGACTTCCACAAAGATTCTCCCCTGGCGCACCGGGCCATCTTAGCCGCCGGAGAGCAGGGAAAATTCTGGGAGATGCATGACCTGGTGATGGCCAATCAGCAGGCAATCAAAGCAGAAGACCTGATGGCCAAGGCCCGCAGCCTGAATCTCGACATGGCTCGCTTCACCGCTGATCTGGAGAGCGGCAAAATCAAGCAACGGATGGAAGCCGACAGGCGGGAGGGCACGCAGGCCAACGTGACCGGCACACCTACTTTTTTTATTAACGGAAAAGAATATTCGGGCGCCCTGCAGCTTAACCAGTTTAAGGCCGTTATCGAAAAGGAAATGGCAAAGGCGCCGATGAATGCCGCCCTGGCCAAGAGCATGGGCACAGGCCGCACCGCAATAACCATAGGCGCTGCCGACGCTCCCATTACCTTGCTATGGTTTTCCGACCTGCAAAGCAGCCTCACCTTAAGGACGACGCTCTTGATTCGGCAGCTCATGAGCGCGCATCCGGGCAAGATTCGAGTGGTCTTTAAGAACCGGCCATTGGAATCGCATACGGCCGCCATGCTACTGCACCAGGCTGCTTTGGCCGCCAATGCCCAAGGCAAATTCTGGGAAATGCACGACATGATCGTTGCCAATCCGCAGAAAACCACCATCCAGGATTTGACTGTTTACGCGCAACGGCTGGGCCTGGATGTTAACCGCTTTCAGGAGGAGTTGACCTCGGGTAAGTATGCCCCCGAGATTCAGCGCGACCTGCAGGAGGCCAGGCTCCGTGAAGTCCTGGGGACACCGGTCTTCTTCTTCAACACCACCAGAGTGGATGGATTGCAATCTGAGCAGATGCTGGAGAGCACAATCGCCGAGCTGCTCTCCCGCAAAGCACCTTCAGTATCGTTAGCCACTCCACGCTCTGATGTTAAGCCGGGGAGCCCGAGATAAAAAATTTTTCGAGACCAAAATTCTTACCCCTCAGGGCGTCACTCTCGGGATAGAATTCAGCCGTCCCCTGCGCCCGGATTATTCATGAACCGCGTTGCAAAGTTGGAAAAATCATTGTTTTGAAAGGCATCGACTAGCTTGTTCTACGAACAGAATCAAACAGGTTGTCGGTCAGGTTCTTAGGCCATCAGAACACTGTAATTAATGCAGAACACAAGGTCCCTCCGATCTACCCGCGCTAGGGCGCGGGTAGACCTTCGGGATGACGAGTAGTTTTCTGTACGTTTTTCATGAATAATCCAGGCCAGCGGGGCTCTGCTTGTCTTCCCTATCGTTCCCGCCGTTGAAACTGTGGGCATTATCGGGCGCTGCCTTGGGCGACTCTCATCCTTTTCTCGGTCAAATGTCTGCGCACTTTCGAATGGTCAGAGAACACATTGAACAGTCTCCAAGCATCTAATCAGGCTAATACCGTCATAGGAGTTCAATATCATGACGACAAGACGGAAATTCCTGGAGATTGCAGCGGCCACAGTTGTGACGGCTGGAATTGGCCGGCCAACGTGGGGTGCTGAGACGAAGAACAACATACCTTACCGCACTTTGGGAAGAACTGGCGAGAAGGTCTCCCTGGTAGGCATTGGCGGTTATCACCTGGGCAAGCCGGATATTGAAACGCAGGAAAGCATTCGCATCATTCGCAGAGCTCTCGACGAGGGCATCAACTTTCTCGACAACTGTTGGGACTACAACGGGGGAGAAAGCGAAATCCGCATGGGCAAGGCGCTGCGCGACGGTTATCGCAAGAAAGCATTTTTGATGACCAAGATCGATGGCCGAAACAAATCGACGGCTACCAATCAGATCAACGACTCATTAAAGCGGCTGGAGACGGATTCGATTGATCTCCTGCAATTTCACGAGATCATTCGTGACTCCGACCCGGACCGCATATTTGCGGCGGGAGGCGCGCTGGAGGCAGTGCTGCAAGCACAAAAGGCGGGGAAAGTACGCTACATCGGATTTACTGGACATAAGAGTCCTGAGATCCATTTGAAGATGTTAGCCACGGCATCGTCTCATAATTTCAAATTTGACACGGTGCAAATGCCTCTCAACGTGATGGACCACCATTTCAGCAGCTTTGAAGCCCGGGTGCTTCCCGTCTTGCTGAAACAAAACATCGGCGTATTGGGCATGAAGCCCATGGGCGACCCGTTCATTCTTCAAAGCAAGACCGTGAGCGCCATCGAGTGCCTGCACTACGCCATGAACCTTCCAACCAGCGTAGTAATCACTGGATGCGATTCAGTTCCCATCCTGGAGCAGGCGCTGGATGCGGCCCGCAGTTTTCGACCGCTGAACAAGGAACAAGTCGCGACGATGCTGGCAAAGACCGCCAATGCGGCCCAATCCGGACAGTACGAACGGTACAAGACAAGCCACCACTTCGACGGTACGTACCAGAACCCGCAATGGCTGGGATAAACAGGGATCGGTGGTCCCAAGATTTCGCAAGGCGCCTTACTTAGCGGACTTACTTAGGTGGACTTATCTTAGGTGGTCTTACTTGGGTGGATCAGGCTGAACGGCTTGCGGTTCGGGAATAAACCGGTAGGTGGTCGCAAACTTCTTATAGTTGGTGAACGTGGATTCCTGCTCAAAGGCGCCATTCATCAGCAGCATGAGCCGGGCGCTGGCGTCGACAACGATCCGGCGCGGCAGCCAGATCTCATTATTGACTCGGCCCTGCTCAAGTTCCAGATGCGATCCCTTGTGGATCCGTGCCAGAAAAAATCCAAACGAGATGGTGTCGATGACCTCTGCCTGGATCTTGACCCAGCCATAGTCTTGTTTATCGATCCAGGCCTTGCCTCGGATTTTCGAGAGTATGTCAGCATGGGGTTGAGTAGGATGAAAATCTTTTCGGGGAACGGCTTCAATTACATAAACGTCCCTTCCCTCTACTTGTTCCTCGCCAGCCATGCGAAAATCGTAGGCATTGATCACGTCGCGGGCAAAGGCCCTGTCCTCTTGCCGCTGCTTTTCCTGTTTTTCCAGACGTTTTTGGCGCTCGTGCTCACTCTCGCCCTTGCGCCTGGCGATCAGCTTATCCAGCTTCTCTTCTTCCTTTCTCTCTTCTTTTTCGGTCAGAGGCTTATCGTTCGTCTGGATCAGCCGGTGATACGGCTCGTCGTAGTAAATAGTGACGTCGTATGTCTTGATCGCCTGCGACTTCACCGCGCCCTGGCTATTCAGGCGCTTCTCTGCCACTCGCTCCTGGCAGGTATAATTTCGCGCCAACGCCCAGTTGCGCTGGTCCGTCTCAATCGCACGACGAACAATTTCTTTGGGATCGGTTGCAGGTGGAAGCTTGGCCTGAGGCTCTTGGGCAGTGACAAACGAAATTCCCAGGAAAATCAGCAGCACGATTCTGGAACAGGCATTTCGCATCGATAGCAATTGGATACATCAGTCCGGTAGCAGGATTCAAGTGACTGTTGGTTTCGAAGATGCGCCCTCATGGAAGATTCGGTCTGTTGAGCCGATTCAGCCAAACCTGCCCATTAGACCAGTTCCAGCGTTGGTGTAGCCCGCCAGCTCTTGCGCCGGGGCTGAAGCTCTTTTTGTGTTTGCACTCCAAACACGGCCTAAAAAGGGCCGTTCTTCCACCGGTGCTCGTGTAACCGCTCTGGCAGCTTGATCATGTGCGAAATGGCAAATGGCTTCCAGGAACTGCAATCACTTTCCGGTCGACTATCGCCTCAACGTGTCTTTCGCCAGCAGATAACTACCCTGTGACGACGGCTTTTCCACTTCCAGTAAGAACCGCAATGTGATGAGATTCCTGGAGCATCTATCATTCGACTCATTGGCAAAGGTCCGAATTGCATAAACCGGAGACATCGGTTTTTCCTGTTTGTTCACCAATTGCGCAAAATAATATTGATGCGTGTTTCTAGGCTGGAATGAAAGGACCACCTGCGATTCCTCTTCTAACGGAACATATCTATCAATACCAGCACCCCAGACTTGAAGAAGCAGCCCCGGAGCCGGACGGGACTGCGGCTTACCCTGCTGATCTACCATCTGCGTCTCAATGCCCAGCCAACTGCACGGTTTGTTGGCACTATACGCGAGCTTTTCCTCATACAACTTGTATCGTGTACTATGCGAGTCAGGCAGCCCTTCCAGGGCTGTTTCCGGACTCCAGAGGCAAACCGGGTGGGGTGACACTGCGCTGAGCGTCTCCAGCACATGACGGAACGGCTGCGATTCCCGCTTTTCCTCGTGGCGGAGAATCGTCTCGAACAGTTTGCCTGCCTCCTCTTGCGCGTTGGAGGACCCAGAAAACGGCGGGCGGGCTGCACGGTCGCTGTGTTCGGCGCATAAATTCGCCTCGGCCAGGTCCCAGAGGACATCGTCGAAATACGCATGGTTTGGAAATTTGACTTTACTCGCCACCTCAAGCGCTTCGTGGGGCCTGCCCTCCCCCAAGAGCACTTCGAGCAGAGTGGCGGTAGTGATCAAGTGCGCCGGGGAACCGTCGGTAGTCATTGCGTTTGCCCGGCGGGCAAAACGTTCAGCCTGGTGTGCAATATAGGCCAAGGCCGGAGACCGATCTTCAGGAAACCTCGCGCGCCAATACCAAAATGCGTTCGCATAGTCGTTCATAGCTTCTGTATTCGCGGGCGCCAAGCTTATGGCTGCCTGGTACTCATCAAGCGCGTTCAGGTAGTTCTCCGGGAAGTTCTGGTGATTTGCTTCTCTCCAAAAATAATCACCACGATTTATGTGCATGTAGGCGTCGGCATCCAGGTCTTGCATGGGGTGGTGGTCCTTGCTGGTCAACCGGCTGTCAACTGCGAAATTGCACCTTGCGTCGGCATCTTCCGGCAAGACCGCCAGCGCCTTTTGGTAATACTTTAAGGCATACTGGGTGTAAGGACCTCTCTGGGGCGCAGATTTCGGATCGTCACAACTCCAGCCAGTGGTGTGCTCGTTCTCTACGGGATATCCTGATTTGCCGCCAGCTTGGAACCCAGTGCTATCTAATATTTTGCCCATCTCCTTCAGCGCGGAGGCGCGCGCCGCTTTGATCTGTCCATCTGCCCTAAGAGTGGACGGAAGCTTTGAGTACAGATACTCAGCCCGCTTGCAGTAAAAAAATGGAACATAAGAACGGCACACTGAGTTGGCGTGATTCACTGTGTTCTCACGCTGGCACGGGTCCTCGGATACTTTTCGAGATTCATCTTCCTGCCAATCCATGACATTCTGGCAAAGGCCCGCATAGGCAGCTGCCCGCTCAGAATCCACCGCTTCGCCATCCAGTTCCTGGATGACCCGTCGCCATAGCCTTATGGCCTCGCTTTGACGTCCATGCTTTTGGGATGGTGTACCGGGGGGGCCCGCCTCTACAGGGGGGCTGCTGGCAGCATATGCGCTGCTTACCACTCCCCCGCTTATGGTCTGGTTCGAACTGTTGTTGCCTAAAACCACAGGCGCCGGATAATAGTAATAGTGATCAAAGTCAGCGAGCGTGCTGGCGAGGGCGATATGACCAGCCACAAAGTCTGGGTATGCCTGCAAGCTGGCTCGGTAGGCTGCTACTGCCGCGTCCGGCTGGCCATCCGAGGTCAACGCTCTGCCCAGGCGGTATTGGGCCAGCGCGAACCCTGGGTCTTCGCACACCGCCTCGCGGAATTTGGCCAGGCTAGTGTTCAGGTCGTTATAGTCCGTCGTCAGTTCAAAGTTCTTCCATGCCACCATGCCGTCGTGGAATGGCCTGAGGGCCCTCCACGAGGAGGTGCCCCCTCGTTTCGTCAGCACCGGGTCGGAGCTGACGATCTGGTAGGCGAGCATGTCCGCCAATTGTAGTTCCGAAAGGGGCTCAGATTGCTGGTTGTCGTTGCTGCAGCCCATCGGCCCGGCGTTGTTGAGCGGCCTGGGATCATTCGTCGCCCGCCATGTTTGTCCACTCGATGAACTCGCCAGCAAAGTATACTTGTTATTTTTGCTGCCATCGGCCTGGATGCTGCCGCGGATAGTGCGAATGCCCAGCAGGTTACGTATGGGGCCTTGGATCGGCGCCGTCAAGAACTCCATGGGAAGCGACCCGTTGGTTCCGGGTATGCTTACGCTGCCGTTCCTGACCGCAGCTTCCAGTCCATCATCTTCTTCACTCGTGGCCGATATCCAGGTCACTCTCCTGTCGTCTCTGCTGTCATTAGAATGGGGATCTTCTTTGGGAGAAACTGCTACCAACACATCGGGGCGAAGCTCCAGTCCTATCAGGGCCAGCGTGTTGGCCACACGGTCTGCCAGCGCGTGCTCCAGGTATTTGTATTTCTCTTTGTTCCGATCATTGGTGTTTTGGTCCGTACCGAAAAAGAACAGGTACCGGTCAGCGCTGACCTGGTTCGGCAAGCCAGCGGTACTGAACGGGTGGATGATCGTCTTGCCCGCATACGGGACTTCGGCAACAGCAATCAGTACTATGATCGCCACAATGAGTCTGACGGCGAGCGCCACCCAATTTTCCACCGAAACCATTCTCTTACAGAGATGTGCAACCCTTACCCCAAGTTTGCGCACGCCTCGACCGGTTTGCCACAGCCGCTCTACGACCATCCTGGCTTTACGGGGCACCGCACCGCGAAAGTTCACGATCTTTGCTCCAGCAATCATTTCCAGCAGGACGATCCAAGAAGAGATGAGGGCCGCTAGGTCCCATGCGGGATCGAGTTGGATAAAGTGAGTTAGATCGGCAAGACTCCAGGCAATGACCAAGAGAGCAATTGCAGCCCAGACATCCGCGAGCCGGCCCTTAGGGCTTAACGCCGGTAGTTTGAACACCCCCCGGCGCAATTGGCGCGCGGTCCAAGCCGCAAACACAATGATCCAGGCCGCCCAAAGCACTAATGGCGGTACAATGCGGGAGGGTTGAGACCCGGGGCGGTACGCCCAGTACCAGGCACTGGCCAGTCCCGCGCATCCCGCCAAGCCCGCAATCACGATGCGCACGCGTTGGCCACGTTGGTCGTTCCCGGTTCGGGACCGCATGAAGACGAGAGGGCTGAACACCATGAACAACATCACGCCTGCGCACACTACCATTTTCCAAAGCATTCCAGTGTTCGGATCACCATACTGGAAGCCACTACGGGTGCGGAAGATCGGCAGAAACCCGACGCCAGTGATGCTGAACGCCGCCCATAAAACCCGGCCCAATGGGGTCAGAACACCGAGGGTCCCGGCCACCCATTGACTGAGGCAGAGCACCAGCCACACCAGAAGAGGAGGCCACCACATGTCGTAAAAGCGAATGCAAAATGGAGTTGGGGCAGAAGGATTCAGGTTCCTGAATTCGACCACAGCAGCTATGCCGACCACCAGTCCTAACAGCGAGGCGCAAACGACGCGGCCCAGCCACATTTTGCTCGCATTGGCATTCCGTAGCCAACTTTCCTCCTTTTCCGGTAGAAGGGCAATGATTCCTCCTGCTACACATATTCCAACAAGCAGGATGTAGGCCCATGCCCGCGCCGCTGTGCCTTGCACCAGCAGCGCTCCATACTCCGGGCTGGCGACAAGAGCGCCCGCCCGAAACAGGAAGAAAGCGATTAGGCCCCCGGCGGCCAGGAACAAGTTGAGCGTACCACCCAGTACCGCGTGGTCTTTTCCTTTGGAACGCGCGAAAAGAGAAATACCTTGCAGGCTAACCAGGAAAATGGCCGTGAGGGCCAACGTCGTAGAGATCCATCTCATGTCCGCCTCCATCTACTCAGGCCTGGACCGGATCAAAAGCCAATTTTGCCAAGCTAGCGCAGGGTCTGTTGGGTTGTAGACTCAAAAACAAAGTTATCGGCCAGAACGTGTTGGGAGCGGGATTTGGGCCGAAAGCAACAGGCTTACCCACCACAAACTTTAACTCTCATTGGGCTTCCAATACTGAATAGTGGCGTTGAGCCGTCATCCGTTACAAGATATTTCTCAAATTCACCAAGCAATCTATCTTGAAGTTGGAACAAGATACTTACACCTTGGTGATCCATTTCCTTGTTGCCGAAAACAGGTCTCCGACCCGGTAAATTTTTCATCGGTACCATGGGACATGTCTGTCTGCGTAAGCTGCTGATTCCGTTACGGTTTTTCCTGAGATCCTGGTTGGCACGCCATTTGCGATCAACATCAGCGCGAGGTGCGATTATGAAAACACTGATGTTGCTTTCCGTATTGCTTGTTGGAGCGGCCATGCAGGCCAGCGATCTGAAGTCCTACCAGACCGGCGTGCTCAAGGAGATGACCTCCGTAGAGTGCGGTTATGAACAGAAGAGCGGCAACACCTTTGTGGGAGAGGTGCTGGGCACCGACGGCTCGCACAGCAAGACCCGCAAGACTCTGTGCCACGAGTATGTGCTGCAGACCAGCCACGTCGTCTATCACATCCGTCCGCGCGACGAAAAACATCCCGCCCTTCTGCCGGTGGGCGAGACCGCACGTTTCCGCATGAAAAAAGAGCTCATGGTGCTGCGCGTACCTGAAGGCGACGACAAGGAGCGGGACTACGATGTAGTCGGGATGACGCCCGTGGAGGCTCCGGCAGCCGTAGCGCAATCGAAGAAGTAAAGGAAATCAATTGGCCGCGAATTCACGCGAATGAACCCGAATTAGAGCGGCTTATTTGGTGTAGCACGCCAACTTCTTCGCTACCGGCTCTAAAGGGCTGTTCCTCTACCGATTGATATAGCAACTGTGGAACCACCCAATGGTTCAGGCGAAACGCAAGGTCCCTCCGATCTACCCGCGCTGATGCGCGGGTAGACCCTCGGGATGACGGGCCCTTTTTTCCATCTTTCTAATTTAATTGAACAGTATTGGCACTATAGCGCTTCCTGAATCGGTGTACCCCAAGCTGGGGCACAGGGGCTATAAAGCCCAGTTGATTTTTAAGCTTTCAGCAGGAGTAAATTTTCCTTCGGCTCACAGGTTCGCCTCTAGGACAGGCCCTTCGGCTCGCAAGCTCGCCTCCAGGACAAGCTGTGCCCTGATACAAATCTGAGGTACACCAATCCTGGAATCACTCTAGCTAATGACTAGCGGCTTTTGAAAATTTTGTCCTGAATGCCGGCACCACGATGGCCTGCTCAATGCTGGGTTCGTTAAATCCGGCCAGATTTTCGGCGATATGCCTGGCGCCGTCTTTTGCCCCGTTTTTCTCATAGGCCTGCACCAGGCGCTGCATCGAAAAGGGGTCCCTATCGTCTTCCTCAAGGTGGGGAATTGCCTCGGCGTAGTTGCCTTGGGCCAGGAGCAGGGTCCCGGATGCGCCGTCGTAGGCAAGCGCAACTGCGGCATCGCTGCTGGAGTTGGTCAGGGTCTCCAGTTTTTTCAGCGTGGCGGATGCCAGATCAAAGTTGCCCTCCTGCGCGGCGCGGTCTACGCGCGCCCGCAAGATTGCGGCCGTCTCCTGGTCCAGCAATGCCTGCGACACCTTATGGTCCTCATGCAAGACGGCTTCAGCTTTTGCGAGCAGTTCCAGGGCTGTCGCGCCCTTTTTTTGATACAGGGACATGGCGCGATAAGCCTCAGCCTCCAGGTTCCCCAGATCATTTTCGTGGGCCTGCCTGACGACAGCCTGAAATGCGGTGTCAGCGGCGGAATCGTTGTTCTCGCGAACATAGGTGGTGGCGGCTTGCAAGGCCCACAAAATGCTCTGTACCTTGTCGGTGGTCTGCTTAAGAGCAACGGCGTACTCGGCGCGGGCCCGCTTTTCATCGCCCATAAGCGCATAGGTATCCGCAATGCCCACCTGGGACGATATAAATTTCGGATCAAGCTTTAGAGCAGCACGGTAATGGACCAGCGCGTCATCGTACTTGCCGCCCATCCGGGAAATCTCCGCGAATGAATCCTGTGGGTTGGGCTCCTTGGGCAGCAGTCCGGTATATCTCTTCATGGCGGCAAAAGCTTTTTCAAAATCGCGGGTGCGGGCATAACAGTAGGCGACGCTGTTCCAGGCATCGGCAAAATTGTGGTCAATTTCGATGGCCCGCCTGTACATCTCTATCGCGCGCCCCCACTGTTGCTGATTGGTAAGCCACATGCCGCTCAGCCAGGCGATCTCCCGGTGATTTTTATATTGGCTCTGAAGGTCGTTCATCGCCTGTATGGCGGGAATCCACTGACCTTTGCTGGAATCGCTCAGCCAGTCGATGAGGAGCTGCTCTTCCCTGCTGACCAGTTCCTTGGAGGCCAGGGCCTTATCGCGCTCCGACACTTGCTCAGCCGGGTCCTGGGAAAAATAAGAAAGGAGCATGTGGCCAAGGGCAAATTGCGGATCGGCCTGGACCGCCTTGCGAAAACCATCCAAAGCCTCATCCAGGTGCAAGGTCTGCTGCCTGGCCAGCGCCTGATCAAAATAAGCACGGGCCTGCGATGATTTGGTGGTCACCTGAATCCCGGTTTGGGGCGGTTTCGCCCAAGCGCACAACGCACAAAAGAATGCCAGGAGGAGAATACGGATATAGGCCCGCATGATTAAAAGACCGCCTTAAATTGAATTCTTTGGTGACAATTTGGATTAGTTTCCCTTGAGAGCGTATCCCTGTTGAAGCGGCAGCTTCCCATCGACTTTCAGCACACTGACCTGGTTGGTGATGGAGTACACATCCACTAAACCAATCGCGCCCGGCGTAGTGGATACCATCTTCAACAATTCCTCTTCCGAACCCGCCACCGTGATTGCGCCTTTGTGGGCCGCGACCATCGCCTTGAATTCGTCCGGTTGCATCTTGTAAATCTTCTGCATGGCAATCTGCATTTCCGGCGTAGAGAGATCGCGGAGGACCACAACCACATTCTTTCCGTCGGGCCACTTGTGCCCCTCGCCTTTGAGGATTTTGAGCAGGTCGGGAAGCGTGATGTCCGTGGTGGTGTTGGCTTTGTCCACAATCACCGCTATCTGTTTAGCTTCACAGACTGCGGCCCCAAACACGACCAGCAATAGAAGAAGACAGAAGTGTCGTTTATGCGAATTCATAAATTGTGAGAGAAACTTAAGGCTAGAATATCCCGGAAATTGCGGCTAGAGAAGGGAAATATTTGATTGGGATGCATCCATACTTCCTGTTCCTGAAAATCTAACCACGAAGACAGAACGCAGCCGAGCTGCAACCAAAAACCCACACCTACCACGGAGACACTGAGAAAATCGAGAACCAATTTTCACCGCCCCTTCGGCCGCACTCAGGGCAGGCTCTTCGCTGCGCTCGAGGGCAGGCTTCGGCGCGGAGACGCGGAGAAACCCGAAAAAATCAGAAGAGCACGAAGAAAAGCACGCTTAAATTCATGCGCTCGAAATGGCATGAAAGATTTGCGAGAAAAAGCAAGATTTCAAGCACCACGAAAGGCGCTGGAACTGGTTGGTTTTCTCCGTGTCTCCGCGCCTCCGCGGTGTTCTTTTGACTTTTGGTTGTGGCTCGACTGCGTTGTGGGAATAAAGGGTTGGAAACGGACCCCTATTTTGCCGGCTTCGGCTCCGGTGCCGCCGGTTTGGAAAACTTCGAGTCGTCAATCGGGACGTTCTGCTCCACCTGGTCTACCTGGATGGTGAAACGGCCCATGGGACGAGCCAGGGTCCAGCGGTATGGAATCTTTACACCGCCTTCAGCGCGATAGTCGGCATAGTCAATCTGGGTTGGGTTTCGGCCCAGGGGCGTGTCGGCATAGCGCACCATACGCAGCAGCAACCCTGATTGCTGGTCGAAGTAAAAACGCACGGGCGGCTGGCCCCCGCGAATCCCGATGAGCTGGATGGTTGCGTGGTCGCCGATCTTGTCCGCGGGCCGCACCCGGAACTGGCTGAAGATTTTTTTGAGATCAACAGGAAGGTGGAAGTCGGCGTCCAGCCGGGCAGCATCGGCTTCCGCTGGGCCCATCTCACGGGGCGGCCTTCCACCAGGGTTTCCCAGCCAGCCGGTGTGCCCGTCATACGCGGTGATGCTGTCACCGTTCGGGGTATGCATAAGAGAGATGCGCTTGTCCGGAGCCTTGGCCAGCACCTCGATAGGAGTCTGTCGTCCACCGGCATTGATGCTTCCCTTCTCCGAACGGCTGGTAATCTTCTGCAAGGCATCAGCGCCGCCGACGGCCTGGATGTACCTGTCAATGATCTGGTCGGCCGTGGGCGCGGCATTTGCTTCGGATGCCTTTGGCGCTTCAGAATGCTTGGGTTCTTCATCGGAGATAATGGGCGTTCCCACCGGATCGTGCGAGGCTCGATGGCATGAGAAGCAGGTGACCGCGCGCTCGCCTTTGAAATTATCTTTATTGATGGCGAACTGCATCTGGATCATCTTGCGCGCCACCTCTTTGGCCTTCTTATCGTCCTTATCAAACGCCCCTTGAGTGTGGCAGAACTCGCATTCCACTCCCAGGGAGTTGCTGATGAATTGCATGGATGGAATCACCTGATCGGCTGGAGTGCCCTTGAGCACCTGGATGTTCTTATAAGCCTGTTCGGCGGTCTTAGGCCCATCGCTCGCCGATTGCGCGGAACCCGCTTGTTCGCTCCTTGCGATGATGGCCAAGCTCAGACCCCCGACTACCACTGTACCGGCTAACACTGCTCTCATCCATCTGCTGTTCATGTCAGTTCCTTTGTGTGAAATGCGAAAACGAGAGTCTACCAAATCCGGGGTTAGCGGCACAGCATAGCCAGCCAAGCAAACCTAAAACCTTTGAAACACGGAGGAAAGGGGGAAGCGGAGGAAAAGAAGGAGGAACCCAAAACCGTTTAACCGCAAAAACCACATAGCAGTGGAGCCGCAATCCAAAGCCTTACCACTGATTTTCACAGAGGCCACTGATCGGAATGCAAGCTGACAGCGGTGGTTTTGTTGGGGATCCTACCGAGTATCCCTTCCGAATGAAAGGAGCGACTTCACCTCAGTAATCGGTTTCTCTTTCCAGAAGCGGTTGTGGTTCTCAACGGTCGTGAGAGTACGCGTGTGCATGCGGTCTACATAGAGCGTCCCTTGGAGGTGGTCAATCTCATGCTGCAGGATGCGGGCATACCAACCACTGGCTTTAATCACTCTGGGTTGGGCCTTCTCATCCAAACATTCCACCTCGACTCTGCCGGCCCTGGGCACGAGGGCCATCAATCCGGCCACGCTCAAACAGCCTTCGAAGAATTCAACGCTGGGATCTCCAATCAGGGTCAGCCGGGGATTGATGATCACATGGAATGGAACCGGCTTGCGCTCCCGTTCGGCGAGCAGTCTTGGAGATGCATCCTTGGTGTATTCGGGACGATCTTCAATCACCGCCAATTGAATGCCATGGCCAACCTGCGGAGCAGCCAGACCTACTCCGGGCGCCTGATGCATGGTCTCTCTCATGGATTCGATCAACTCCCGTATCTGTCCGCTCATGATCTCTTCGCGAGAAAGCGGTCTTGCCACCCGCCTTAGGACTGGATCGCCGGCCTGTACAATTTCGAGTGCCATGGAGCGTAAATGGAGCTCAAATGGTTCGCCGCGGCGTTCTTCACCACACTTTGCAAACCTTGTCCGGCGGTTTCACCATGGGCTGGCCGGGTTTGCAGGAAAACGCCCGGGCAAACTCCGGCATGTTCACAACTACCCCGTTGATACGATCTTCCGGAGGCGAGTGCGGATCGGTCGCAGCCCGAACGCGCAGGTTCTCCGGACGCTCATTAGCGCAGGCCCACTGGGCGAAGCCCACAAAGAAGCGCTGATCGGGCGCGAGGCCGTCGGCGGGTTGCAGGTTCTTGTCTTTGTTGGCGTCTTTCCATGCGATGTAACCCAGTATCTCTCCGCCCAGGTCGGCCACATCCTCACCCAGGGTAAGTTTGCTGTTGATGTGGATGTCGTCAACAACTATGTACTGCGCATACTGGTCCTCAATGCACTTGGTGCGCTGGTCAAACTTTTCTCGATCTTCCTTGGTCCACCAGTTCTTCAGATTGCCCTTGGCGTCATACTGGCTGCCTTCGTCATCAAAACCGTGAGTCAATTCATGGCCGATGGTGCCCCCGGTATTGCCGTAGTTGGGAGCGTCGTCAATTTTGGCGTCGTACAGCGGCGGTTGAAGGACCCCGGCAGGAAAGTTGATGTCATTCATCTGCGCGTTGTAGTAGGCGTTTACCGTGGGAGGCGACATGCCCCATTCGCCACGGTCCACGGGCTTGCCGATCTTATTGATGTCGCGATGGGACTCAAACTCGGTGGCCCGTGTCACATCAGCCACCAAATCGTTCCGAACGATCTTGACCGAGCTGTAATCGCGCCACTTATCGGGATAGCCGATCTTGTTGCGAATGGTGTTGAGCTTGCGCAGGGCCTGCTGCTTGGTCTCCGGACCCATCCAGTCGAGCTGCTGAATCCTGATCTCCATGGCATTCTCGATGCCCTTCACCATGTCAAGAGTGCTCTTTTTCAATTCGGGAGAAAAAACCTTGCGCACGTAGGCCTGCCCCAAGGCCTCGCCAAGGTCGCGGTCTACAAGTTGCACGCACCGTTTCCATCGCGGCTGCATTTCCGTGGCCCCGCGCAGGTACTTGCGGTAAAACTCAAAGTTCTCTTTCACAAAGTTGGAGGAGAGATACGGGGAATACCCGTTGGCCAGGTGAAAGCGCAGATAGGTTTTCCAGTTTTCCAACGGCTCAGCGGTCAAATTCGCGTTGACTTCTTTGAAAAAAGCGACCGGAACAACATTGACGATCTCGAACTTGGGCGCCTTCATCTCTCGAAAAAAAGCCTGCCAGTCAAAGTTCGGGGCCAGCTGTTCGAGGTCGGCAACTTTTATCTTGTTCTTCAGCTTATAAGGATCGCGGCGCTCCACCCGCGTGAGCGACGATTTAGCCAGAGCAGTTTCCATGCGCAGGATAGTCTCAGCATTCTTTTTCGCCGCATCGGAGTTGTCGCCCATCAGCTCAAACATCTTCTGCACATACTGTACGTAACGCTCGCGTATCTCTTTGGACTTGGCGTCCTCTTTAGTGTAGTAATCGCGGTCCGGGAGGCCCAACCCACCCTGGTCAAGGCCGGCAATCTGCTGGTCCGAATCATCGGGATCCTGGATTGAGCCGCCGCCGAAGATAAAAGAGGTTCCTGGCACCGAATTCTGGAGCCTTGCCAGCAAAGGAGCAAGTTCATGTACCGACTTGAGCCGGACGATAGCATCCAGGTCAGGCTTAATGGCGGAGAGGCCACGTTTTTCCGCCGTCGCTTCGTCCATGCACGCGGCGTAGAAATCACCGATCTCCTGGGCTACTGTATCCCGATGCTGCTTGCCGGAGGCCGCTTCCTCCAAAATACCGCGCAGAAAATTCAGGTTGTCCAGGTACAGCTTGCTGTAAACATCCCAGCCCGTCTGATCGGGTGGGATAGGATTCTTCTTCTGCCATCCGCCGCAAGAATAGTGGTAGAAGTCCACACACGGATCAACGGATCTGTCCATGGAAGCCGGATCCAGCCCAGGCGAATACGGCAGCACCGGCTCAACTTGACCTTGGCTGACGGAGCCGCCCTTCTCCTTCGGCTGCTGCGATCCAGGGGATTCTTGTGCCACGGCCAGCAATGACAGCGCAAATGCGAGCAGGGAGATGCGAAGAACAAGCTTCTTTTTCATGATTACCTTTGACTGAATTGTAAGAAAAACGTCACGCAAAGTATTTTACGGGAACTCCTAGTGATCTCAAGAGCAAGCAGTTTCACCGCGGAGACGCTAAGGCGCGGAGGAAACCCAAAAAAAAGAAGGTCACGGAGAAAAACACGGGCCAGCCCGCTTATGGACCATCACATTTCAGGAGGCACATCCGGCCGGGAATTGCGTGGGCCTCGTACTTGCCTGGTTTGCCAGTTGTAGCGGAGAGCCAGCATGCGAAGTCCGAAGCCGCTCAGTGTGCCGGCCAAAGTTGAAATAGATCGATTGAACTTCAGGGCGTCGCAGATCAGGAATGCAGTCGAGCCAAAAGCTGCGGCAATGGCGTAGAGTTCTCCGCGTTCGAAAATCTTTGGGGTGCGTCCGCTCAGGACATCGCGGATGGAGCCGCCACCCACCGCGGTGATCGCGCCCAGCAGCAATGCAGGAAGCCGGCGCAGGCCGGCGTCGAGGGCACGGGTGCTGCCGGCAACCGCAAAAAGGCCGAGCGCGGCGGCATCCACCACAATAAGTACGCGCTCGGTGTTCTTTCCAATTCGCGTGGCAAAGAGCATCCCTGCCAATGCTCCGGCCAGGGCAGTCAGCAGATAACGCACATCCACGAACGCCAGTGGAGGTCCCTGTTGCAAAATAATGTCGCGCGTAATACCGCCACCCAGGGCAGAGGCGAGGGCCAGCCCGGTCACACCGACCAGGTCATATTTATAACGAGTGTCTCGCACAGCGGCCAGCGCCCCACCCAGGCCGCCCACAAAGACGCCCAGGAAATCAATCAATGAAAACAGCTCGTCAATGGGCCGCAAGTTCACCGTGCAGTCATTCTATCGATATCCGTCCGAACAGCGGTTTTGAAGCGGCCAACTTTTTCCACGATGGACGAGGCGCGGCGACTGCCCCGATGCGGAAGGAAAGTGCCGAGCAGCAATAAGTAAAACCAACGACTACAGACAACCGGGTTGGAGGAAGGCCTATGCCAGGCCGAGACTCTTAGCTTCTCTTTTTGTCAGCAGTACATTTGGAATCGAGGCACTATGTTTGTGATCAAGCTCACGCAAAGCCTCTTCTACAGAACTTCTCGCAATGTGCAACCGGTTTTCGAGAAAACCGCGAAGGTGCTCAACTCCCGAGATGCGTCTTGAAGGCATGGCTCCTCCGCGACCGGTGTAAGGAGAAAACACAACCGAATACACGTTGTCGTCATCAGACTCCGTGTAGTCGACAATATGAATCGTTCCCTCCGTCTGAGCTTTCAGCTCTCGTTCAAGGCCTTTAACAAGAGGGTCGTCTGGACTTTTCACGGACAACCTACGGATAGGCGCATCTGCGTATATGCCTTCCTGTTGTAATGCCGAGAAAACTCTGGTAGCCGCTTCATGGGGACCTTTGCTGTCGTACCAGGGCGTGGCTATGATGAGTTGCCATTCGTCCAGTTGTGGGAAGTAATTCCAGTCGTACAAAGTGACTGGAATTTTTGCACGGCTCAGCGCAGACATAACACGGCCACCAATATCGATATCTCTTTTTACCAGCGTTGCTTTATCCATGTCAGCACTCATCTGGCCCTATGAGGGCCGCGTGCATATCTCTGCCATTGAGCCCGGAGGTTACATATCTTTTTTCTTCATCCCAATCTTTGACCACGGCCCAATTGATTGCTAGCGCCGTGTTCGTCTGGATGTCACTCTCAAGTTGCTTATCAAGCCCCGCCAGACGGAGAAGCTTATCCAAATCATGCGTGTACACGTCATGAACATGCCGCACTTTTGGTGGAAACTCGTACCGCTTTGTTTGTCTCGCGATACATGCTTTGAGCGCGCATTCGACCGCATATCCTGCAAGGTAATACGCACCTTGCAATTTACGATTCTGCACAAGGACACCAGCCTCTTGCACCCTCAAATCTGCTAAACGCTGGAACTCTCGCCTGGTGACTGGTGGCTCTCTCATTCCACAATAATATTATCTCCTATTAAGATGACAGCTTTCTGCAGCACTTGGGCTTTGTCCGAGAATCACTCTTTACCGCTATTCTCAAGAATCATTGCCGGCTGCGACGATATCACGGAGCCGGAAGTGTGGGGAAGCCGGGCAATCTGCACGAAAATAAGTACATCTGACGGGAAAAATTTGCGGGGGCTGAAGCCTAATGCCACTTACTTTAGAGAATGGCGGGTTCCGTAGGGAAGACATAAGATTTTTGGTTATGGGAAGACTCCAATGAACGTCTGCTTTCGCGAGGCTGGTGAGTAGTATTAAAGTAGTATTGGAGTATAGAAACAGAGGGGGGTTGTATCGTAAGTTAACAGCCTCAAGTTGGAAAGCTCTCATCTGGCGCTTTGGAGATCGGGCGGCCACATTCCAGCATCAAGACATTTGCTGAGGGGCTGGTCTTGTGATCCTTGCAGGTTGACCAGCCCCTTTGTGTTTCAGGCAGCAGTGCGATTCGTCCCAAATTATTCAGTTGTCA